>DASZJM010000671.1:0-4267 GCA_035948165.1 Candidatus Methylomirabilota bacterium | reverse complement strand
GCACACGGTGCTGGTCGACACCGGGGTCGGCAACGACAAGGAGCGCGGCGACAACGCGCTCTGGAACCGGCGGAGCGGCAGCTTCCTCGACGACCTGCGCGCGGCCGGGGTCACCCCCGAGCAGGTGGACCTGGTCCTGTGCACGCATCTCCACGTCGACCACGTGGGCTGGAACACGCGGCTCGTGAACGGCCGCTGGGTGCCCACGTTCCCGCGCGCCAAGTACGTCTTTCCGGGCGAGGAGTGGGAGTTCTGGAAGTACGAGGAGCAGGCCGGCCGCGAGAAGTCGGGCTGCATCGCGGACAGCGTGGTGCCGGTGGTGGAGGCGGGGCAAGCGGTCATGGTGAGCAGCACGCATCAGATCGACCCGTGGCTCGCGTACGAGCCGTGGGTGGGGCACACCCCGGGGCACGCCGCGGTGCGGGTGCACACGAGCGCGGGCGACGCGGTCTTCTCGGGCGACCTCATGCACCGGGTGGTGCAGGTGGCGGAGCCGCAGTGGAGCAGCATCTTCTGCTACGACGGGCGCCAGGCCGCGGTGACGCGCAAGGCCTTCGTGGAGCGGCACGCCGCCTCCGGCGACCTGGTGCTCGCGGCCCACTTCCCGCATCCGGGCCGCATCGTGCGCGACGGGGCGAGCCACCGCTTCGAGCCGGTCATGCTCGATCCGATCGCGGCGGCGCGGGCGTGAGCGCGGCCCCGGTGCTGCCGCTCGAGGGCATTCGCGTCGTCGAGATCGCGCAGAACCTCGCCGGCCCCATGGCCGCCGAGATCCTCGCCCACATGGGCGCCGACGTGGTGAAGGTGGAGCGGCCCGAGGGCGACGACGCGCGCAAGTGGGGCCCGCCGTTCTGGAAGGGTGTCTCGCCGGGCTTCCTCGCGGTCAACGCCAACAAGCGCGGGATCACGCTCGACCTCAAGGATCCGCAGGCGGTCGCGTGGCTCATGGACTATCTCGGCGGGGCCGACGTCCTGGTCCAGAACCTGCGGCCGGGCTCGCTGGAGGAGCTCGGGCTCGGGCCCCAGGTGCTGCTCGCGCGCCACCCGCGGCTCATCTACTGCTCGGTGTGGGCGTTCGGGAGCACCGGGCCGCTCAGGCTCAAGCCCGGCTTCGAGCCGATGGTGCAGGCCTTCTCTGGCCTCATGATGATGAACGGCGACGAGGGCGGCCCGCCCACTCGCATCGGCACCTCGATCCTCGACTACGGCACCGGTATGTGGACCGCGATGGGCGCGCTCGCCGGGCTCGTGCAGCGGCAGCGCACCGGACGCGGCTGCGTGGTGGACGCCTCGCTTTACGAGACCGGGCTCGCGTGGCTCAAGGGCCACTTCGCGAGCTTCCGCGCCTCCGGCGAGGTGCCGGAGCGCCATCGCACCGGCAGCCAGCGCGTGGTGCCGTTCCAGGGCTTCGAGACCAAGACCGGCACCATCATCGTGGCCGCGGGCAACGATCGCCTCTTCGCCAAGCTCGCCGCGGTGGTGGGCCACCCGGAGTGGGCGAAGGAGGAGCGCTTCGCCACCAACGCGGCGCGCGTGGCCCACAAGCCCGCGCTGCTCGCCCTGCTGGAGGCGATCTTCCTCACCCGCACCAAGGGCGAGTGGATCGATCTGCTGGAGGCGGGTGGGGTGCCCTGCGGCCCGATCCACAGCCTGCCCGAGGCGGTGGCCCAGCCGCAGGCCGACGCCATCGGCATCATTCAGCGCCTGCCCGGCGACGACTACGACGTCGTCTCGCTGCCCATCTCCTTCGACGGCCAGCGCCCCCCGATCCGCCGCGCCCCCCCACGCCTGGGCGAGCACAACGCGGAGATTCGCTGACCGCCATCTACCGCAGGGCGGTGTAGAGCATGGTGAGGCCGGAGAGGAGCATGAGGCCGTCCATCAGCAGGCGGAAGCGGTCGGGATGCAGGCGGAGGACGAAGCGCTTGGCGATCCAGGCGCCCGCCATCAGCGAGGTGCCCGCGATGAGGCCCTGCACGATCACCGGCAGCGGCAGCGCGCCGAAGCGACGGAACACCGCGGCCTTGCTCAGGTAGACCGCGAGCGAGCCGGCGGCCTCGGTGGCGATGAACGCGCCCTTCACGAGCCCGTAGGAGAGGAAGATCGGCGCGGTGATCGGCCCGGTGGTCACCACGATGCCGGTGAGGAAGCCCACCACCGCTCCGATCACGAGCAGGTGCCGCGGCCGCAGGCCGATCCCTCGCGAGGCGAGCCAGCGTCGCGCCGGGATCATGCCGAGGAAGAAGAGGCCGAGCGCGCCCTCGATCAGGCGCGGGGGGAGGGCCAGCAGGGTGCGCGCCCCCAGCGCCGCCGCGGGTACCCCGGTGACCGAGTAGGCCGCGACCGCGCGCCAGTCCACCTCGCGCCACCAGATGATCACCCGCGAGAGGTTGGCCAGGATCGCCGCGATCGCCATGATCGGCACCGCGTGGAGCGGGCCGTAGGCGATCACCAGCACCGGCATCAGCATGATCGACGACCCGAAGCCGACGATGCCGCTGATGGTGCCGGCGGCCAGACCGACCGCGAGCACCACCAGGACCTCCACGCGCGAGGCCGGCGCTACCCGAGCAGGCGAACGAGCGAGTCGAGGTTGCGGGCCGACGGGGTGAGCGCGCCCACCGGGTAGGCGTGGAAGGCGTCGACCACCGCGTCGTTGAACGGCGTGGCGACGCCGACCGCGCGCCCCTCGGCGGCCACGAAGCCGTTCAGGTAGTCGATCTCGGTGCGCCGTCCCTTCATCACGTCCTGCAGCATGGACGGCCGGCCCCCGCTCCGGCTGCCCGCGTCGGCCGCGATCTCCTTGCCGAGGACGTCGATGGCCCCTCCGTCGGCGGCGTCCGCGAAGCGCTCGGCCGGAATGCCCAGCATGGGCTCGATGCGGTGGCCGAGCGCGGTGCCCACCCGCACCACCTCGGCGCCGAGGTGGGCGGCGAGGCGGCGGGTGAGCGGCTCCGATCGCACCTCGGCGGTGCCGAGGCCGCTCAGCCCGGCGAGCGGGTTCAGCATGCAGTTGAGCGCGAGCTTCGACCACCGCTCGCCCCAGAGGTTCGTGGTCACCACCGCGGGCGCCACGTCGCTCATGATCGCGGCCACCCGCCGCGCGCGCGGCGAGTCGCTGCCGTCGTGCTCGCCGATCTTGAACGCGGCGCTGCCCCGGTCGGTGCGGATGGCGTGGGCCGCCTCGTACATGCCGGCGCTGATCAGGATCACGCAGCCGAGGGTGCGCTCGCGCCCGGCCACGTGAGCCACCCGGTGGTCGTTGATGCCGTTCTGGAAGTCGACGACGACGCCGTCGGGCCGACGCAGATGGTCCAGCGCGAGCTGGGTGGCCCACTCGGTGTCGTAGGACTTCACCGCCACGAAGACGAGCTCGAACGGGACGCGCACCGTGGCCAGCTCGTGCAGGTGGAGCGCGGGGATCGGGACCACGTGCTCGCCGCAGCTGCCGGACAGCCGCAGGCCCGCCGCCTTGATCTGCTCCACGTGCTCGGGCCACGGATCGACCAGCGTCACGTCGTGCCCGGCCCGCGCAAGCAGCCCGCCCACCACGCAGCCGATCGCGCCCGCGCCGATGATTCCGATCCTCGCCCGCTCCGCGCCCATGTGCTCTCCTCGTCCGCCCTGGGTGTCGCGACGCCGCGGGTAGGCTACCGGAGTGGCGAGCGGGCGCGCAAGGGGCGCGCGCTCAGCGGCGGCGGCGCATGATCCACCGCTCGCGGGCGAGCCAGCCCCACGCGGCGAGGATACCCACCACCACCGCGACGATCAGCCAGAGCACATCGCGCAACGTTTCCATCTTTCCTCCCGCCGCCGGGCGCACGGGGGCGTCGGCCTTACCGGGTCAGGTTTACCCGACGAGCCCGGTCGCCACCGACCGCGCTTTCCATTCCCGCTGTCAAATCAATCGGTTGGACCAGGGTCCCTTCCGGCACATCGATTGCTCCACCAACCACACTCGGGCCGCGCTCGGAGGTATGATACGGCCCACCTCGCTGTGTCTGACTCTGGCACGTACCCGGCGAAATCCCTGACGCGCTACGCCGCCGCCGTCCTCGCGGTGGCCGTCGCTTTCGCCTGCACCGTGCTCACGCTGCCCCTGAGCGAGCGCTCGCAGCTCTTCCTCTTCCTGGCCGCCGTGGTCCTCAGCGCCTGGTACGGCGGGTCGGGCCCCGGTCTCGTCGCCACCGGGCTCGCGGCGGCGGCCCAGCTCGCGTTCGTCGAGCCCCCGTACGGCGACGACGTCGTGCGCACGCTGCTCTTCCTG
>DASZJM010000670.1:0-21629 GCA_035948165.1 Candidatus Methylomirabilota bacterium | reverse complement strand
GCGCTCCTGCTGCTCGACGAGCCGACCGCGGGGATGAACCCGCGCGAGACCGACAGCTTGACCGAGCTGATCGGCCTCCTGCGCGAGGAGATCGGCCTCGCGGTCCTGCTCATCGAGCACCACATGGAAGTGGTCATGGCGATCTCCGACCGCATCACCGTGCTCGACTACGGCACGCGGATCGCGGAGGGCACTCCCGCCGAGGTCCGGCGCGACACCAAGGTGATCGAGGCCTATCTCGGCAAGGGCTACGAGCAGGAGCTGGCCTCCCCATGAGCGCGGGTGCCGGCCTGCTCGAGCTGCAGGACGTCCACGCCTACTACGGCAACATCCGCGCGCTCAAGGGCGTGTCGCTCTCGGTGTCGCGCGGCGAGATCGTCACCCTGATCGGCTCGAACGGGGCGGGCAAGACCACCACGCTCCGCACCGTGCTCGGGACGGTGCGCCCGCTCCGCGGATCGGTGAGCTTCGGGGGCCGGCGGATCGACCGCGTGCCCACCCATCGCATCGCCCGGCTCGGCATCGCCCAGTCCCCCGAGGGCCGGCGCATCTTCGCGCCGATGACCGTGCTCGAGAACCTCGAGCTGGGCGCCTTCGCGCGGGCCGACCGCGAGGCCATCCCCGCCGACCTCGAGCGCGTGCTGGCCCTCTTCCCCCGCCTGCGCGACCGGCTGCAGCAGAAGGGCGGGACGCTCTCGGGCGGCGAGCAGCAGATGCTCGCGATGGGCCGCGCGCTGATGGCTCGCCCCGAGATGCTGCTCCTGGACGAGCCCTCGATGGGCCTCTCCCCGATCCTGGTCGAGACCATCTTCGGCATCATCCGCGACATCAACCGGCTCGGGACCACCATCCTGCTCGTGGAGCAGAACGCGCGCATGGCCCTGCGGGTGGCGCATCGGGGCTACGTCATCCAGACCGGGCGGATCGTGCTGCAGGACGCGGCCTCGGCCCTGCTGCACTCCGACGTGGTGCGGAAGGCCTACCTGGGCGAGAAGTAGAGCTCGATCAGGAGGCCGCGGGCCGCGTCAGCCCAGCTCGGCTTCGCGCTCGAGCGTCTTCTGCATGACCGCCATGCCCTGCTCGATGAGGGCGCCGATCGGCCCGGCGAGCTCGTCCGGCAGCAGGTCCGCGATCCAGACCACCCGGCTGCCCTCGTCGTCGTGGGGAAAGACCTGCAGCGACGCGTTGTGATGGGTCGGGCGGCCGCCCACCACCGCCCACACGAGCCGCCGGGCGGCGTGGTCGACGTCCACGATCAGCTCGCGCACCACGAGGCCGTTGCCGAACGTGACGACCCGCGCGCCCTCCTCGAGCCGCGTGTCGACCACGAAGCCCGGCGCCAGTCGCGTGTGCACCGCACCCACGTCGGCGATCGCATCCCACACCGCCCCGGGCTTCGCCTCCACCACGATCTCCCGATGTATCGACGCCATGGCCGTCTCCCTCCTGGGGTGAGCCTTCCCTGCTGAGACCCCGGCCGCGGCGCTGCGTGAAACGGAGGAGCGGGCGCGATCTACCAGGCGATCGCGTAGGTGGGACGGCGCGGGTCGGCGCCGGCGGACAGCACCCCGGTCGCGGGGTCGCGACGGGTGACGATGGCCCCGATGCCGCACGCCCCGCTCTCGCTCACCGAGTGGCCGAGGGCGGTCAGCTCGGCACGCGTGGCGGCCGGGATGCCGGCCTCCACGTTGAGCTGGCCGGGCCGGTAGGCGCGCGGGTAGAACGAGTTCACCAGGGTCTGGGTGGAGAAGCGCGGGGCCTCGACGGCCTGCTGCGGGTTCATGCCGAAGACCTGCACGTTCAGCACGAGCTGCAGGTCGGCCTGGGCCTGATCGTCGCCGCCCGGGCACCCGATCGTCGTCGTGGGCGTCCCGTTCTCCACGATCAGGTAGCTCACCAGGGTCGTGCGCGGCCGCTTGCCGCGGGCGAGCGCGTTGGGATGGCCGGCCTCGAGCACGAACATCTCGCTGCGCGTGCTGAGCGTGCAGCCGAGCTCCGGCGCGAACGCCGACTTGCGGAAGACGCCGCCGCTCGGGGTGAGCGCGACCATGTTGCCGTCGCGGTCGATGGCCGCGATGTGGGTGGTGCCGTCGGCCGGCGCCGGCGCCGCGACCCGCTCGATCGGAGCGGCGCCCACCGCCCCGTGCCCGTCCGGTGCCCCGGGCGGCGGCGCGGCCGGGGCCGCGCGATCGAGGCGGATGCGCGCCGCCCGCTCCCGGAGGTAGCCGGGCGCGAGCAGCCCGGCGAGGGGCACCGCGGCGGAGTCGCCGTAGTGGCGCTCGCGGTCGGCGAAGGCCAGCTTGAGCGCCTCGGTCACCACGTGGATGTAGCGCGCCGAGTTGTGGCCCAGCGCGCGGAGGTCGAAGCCGGCCAGCATGCCGAGGGCCTGCAGCAGCACCGGCCCCTGCGTCCACGCCGACTGGGCCAGGACCTCCCGGCCCGCGAACGTGATGCCCACCGGCGGCTCGAGGGAGGCCCGGTAGCTGGCGAGATCGCTCGCGCGCAGCAGGCCGCCCAGCCGCTCGGAGAAGGCACCGACCGCGGCCGCCACGTCGCCCGCGTAGAAGCGCCGGCGCGCGGCCGCGATGCCCGCGGCCCGGTCCGGGGCGCCCGCCGCCGCCTCGGCGATCCGCTCCAGGGTGGACGCCAGCGCCGGCTGCACGAACAGCGCGCCGACCGGGGGCACGCGGCCACCCGGGTAGAAGACCTCGCTGCCTCCGGGCGGATAGATCGCGAACTGCTCGCGGGTGGCGGGCTGATCGAGCATCCGGTGCATGAACTCGTACATCGGGAACCCGCGCCGGGCGTAGCCAATCGCGGGCGCGAGGACGTCGGGCAGCGCCCTCGTCCCCCGCATCTCCAGCAGCGTGAGGTACGCGTCCACCGCGCCCGGCACCGTGAACGAGAGGTGCGCGTCGGGCCCCGGCCCGGTCGGGATGCGATCGAGGCCGCGGCCGTCGAAGAATCCGATGGTGGCCAGCGCCGGCGCGGTGCCCTGGCCGCTCAGCGCCTCCGTGCGGCCGCCCCGCGTCTCGTGGACGAGCGCGACACACTCCCCCATGAGGGTGTACGACGCGGTGGGCTCCACCACCGCGGCGGCGAAGCCGGCCGCCGCCGCGGCGTCGAAGGCGTTGCCGCCGTCGAGAAGCATGCGCATGCCGGCCATCGCCACCAGCGGATGCCCGGCGGCCACCACGCCCTGGGTCCCGGACACGACGGGACGCGTGGTCGCCCGGTCGGCAGCGTGGTGCTCGATCTCGCTCGGGCCGGTGGACGGGCTCACGCGGGCAGCATACCCCAGAACCGCGGCGCGGCGGCTGCGGGCCTAGAGGAACGCGCGCTCGACGAACAGCACCACGCCCACCAGCAGGATGGCGAGCGAGGAGCCGGCCACCGCCCGGCTCTCCCAGCGCGTGCGCCGGAGGAGGAGCAGCGCGGGGAGGCACACCGCCACCACCAAAGCCTGCCCGACCTCGACGCCCGCGTTGAAGCCGAAGAGCGAGAGCAGGAGCCCGTGCGCGGGCAGGCCGAGCTCGCGGAGGGCCGAGGAGAACCCGAAGCCGTGCACGAGGCCGAAGCCGAAGCTCACCAGCCAGCGGCGGGATACCGTCGGGCGCAGGAAGAGGTTCTCGGCCGCCACGAAGGCGATCGAGAGCGCGATGACCGCCTCGATGAGCCGATCCGGCAGCGTGACCACCTGCAGCACCGCGAGCGAGAGGGTGACGCTGTGGGCGATGGTGAACGCGGTGATGATCTTGGCGAGCGAGAGGAGCCCGCCCCCGGGCAGGAGCAGCCCGAGGAGGAAGAGCAGGTGGTCGTACCCGGTCAGGATGTGATCGACCCCGAGCGCGAAGAAGCTCGCGGTGGACCGGGCGCCGCCGCCCGCCTCGCCGACGGTGAACCGCGCGAGCCGCGTGTCGGGCGCGAAGGCGAACTGCTGCACGCCGCCCGGCGCCTCGACCTTCGCGAGGGTGTGATGGTCCGGGCCGAGCACGTCGAAGACGTCGTCCTGCACCATGAGCTCGCGCACCGGGCTCCCGCAGGCGAAGTCGACCTGCATCGTGAAGCTGGTGGCGTCGAAGCTCGAGGGCACCACCAGGCCGGGGCCCGGCTCGCAACGGACGCCGTCGGCCTGGAGGACGAGGTGCCGCCGCAGCAGGTCGAGCAGCTTCTCGCGGCTCGACGCGCTCCCGGTCTGCTCGAGCCGGAGGGCCTCGGCCAGCTCCGACGGCAGCGTGGCGGTCGGCAGCGTCAGGCGGTAGCGCACCGTGCTGCGGCTGACCGTGATGGCCGCGTAGCCGGTGCTCCCGCCCGCGTGGGCCCACGCCCCCGCCACCGCGGCGGCGACGAGCAGCACGCCGAGCGCGCCCCGGCCGAGGAGCCGCCTCACCCGCCCGCCGCCGCGCGCAGCGCCTTCTCCCATTCCTCCCCCACGAAGCGGGACATCAGGTAGACCTGGTCGCGGCCCTGGACCTTCATGTACTGGAGCACCTTCTGCGGGTTCGGGGTCCCGAACTCGGCCCCGAGCACCGCCGTGCTCCCCCGGTAGAGGATCGCGGTGTAGCCGGGCGGATCGAGCCCGAACTCCCGCAGCCCGCTGGCGGCCCACTCGTCTCGCTCCATCACCCGCACCGGCGCCGAGACGTGCATGAACTTGATCGAGTCGTCGAGTGACGTGGTCGTCGCCCCGGGCAGGGGCTGCCCGTCGCGCGCGGTTCGCCAGCCGCCGGGGCCACGCACGAACACCCACTGCCCGGCGGGCGCGCGCAGCTCGACGCGGTCGATCTCGGCGGGGGCTTCCGACATGACACCGGCCGCCTGGAACCGCACGAGCTGGCGGCTGTCGCGCAGCTGGCCGGAGAACACCATCAGCACCAGGAGCCCGACCGCGAGGAGGGCGGCGGTGGGCCCGGGCCAGCGCCACCGCCCGCTCATCGCCGTCGCCACCACACCACCACGCCCAGCGCCATCACCCCGAGCGGCAGGAGCACCTCGATGCCGAGGAAGATCCGCTGCATCTGCGACTTGGTCAGGAGCACCAGCGGCGGCACCGGCATGCGCACCGCCACCGACGGGGCCCGCTCCTCCCGCACCGCCCAGCGCACCATCGCCAGCGCGAGGTCGCTGTTGGCCATGTAGGGCAGGAACGAGTTGCTGACGAAGTCGCCGTCGCCGACGGCCACCAGCCGGAAGGGCCGGGCGCCCGCCGGCGCGCCGGGCCACGTGCCCTCGAGCGCGGCGGCGAGCGCGCGCCGGCCCGGCGCGGTCTGTGCGCCCGACGACGTGGCCGGGCTCTCGCGTCCGGGCTGCCGCTCGGCCACCGGCTGGACCGCCCGGGTGTAGCTCTGCGGGCTCGAGCGGAAGAGGGCGGCGCTGGTCACGCCGGGCGGCGGCGCCTGGAGCCCGAGCGAGCGCACGCCCGGGAAGAAGGTGAGCGCGATGCGCCGGGTGATCGGGTGGGCCTCGTACACCGGGATCGCGACCACCTCCGGATCGGTCGAGTAGTGGTCGAGCGGGTCGATCACCACGTCCTGCTCGAACGTCAGCCCGAGCTTGCCGAGACCCGCGGCCAGGCGGGACTCGAGCACGAAGCCCAGGTCGTAGAGCAGCACTGCGGCCCCGCCGCGCGCCAGGTAGTTGAGGAGCGCGTCGCTCTCGCCCGGGAGATAGGTCGAGCGCGGGTTCACGTCCAGCACCGCGGCGCAGTCGGCCGGGATCGCGGTCGCGGTGGCGGGGACGATCTTGCGCACGTCGTAGCCGAGGGACTCGAGCGCGCGCCGCATGCGGCCCACTCCGTGGAACCGCATCTGCACCACCGCGGAGCCCCCTTCCCCGTGGCTGTGCCCCGCGACCCCCTCGAAGTGGGTGTGGAACTCGAAGTTCTCCATCGGGTACTCCCCGTGTCCTTCCATGAAGCAGATCGTGGTGACCTGCTCCCGGGTGACCCGGAGGATGCCGAGGGCGATCTGGTCCTCGTCGGTGCTCATCACCTGGATGCGGCGCCCGTCCATCTCCAGCACCGCCGCGTTGTAGATCCGCACCCCGTAGGTGTCGGCCACCGTCGGCTGCTTGTCCGGATCGATGGTGCGGACGTGGAGCCGCGGGTTGCGCCGGCCCAGGACCTCGACCATGTCCTTGGCGCGCCGCCCCTCCTGGTCCTGCGACTGGTAGAAGTAGGTGAGCTTCACGTCGCGGTCGAGCCGGTCGACCACGCGCTCCGCCTGCTTGGAGGGCGTGAACACGCCCTCGCGGGTCAGATCGACGTGCGCGTCGTGGAGGACGAGGGCGACGTTGGCCAGCGCGGCCACCCCGAGGGCGGCCGCCACCACTGTAACGGTGTAGACCAGCGCGGGGAGCCGGCGGAGGCGGGGCTGGAGCGGCAGGCGCAGCCCGAGGCCGAAGAGGACCGCGAGGGCGACGAGCCAGCCCACGAACCAGACCACGTTGACGAGATCGGGGCGGTCCATGGGAGCCTCAGCGCCGGGCGAGCGCGCGCACGCTCAGGAAGAGGCCGGTGAGCACGATCGTGAGGAAGAAGCCGACGTCGGAGAGGAACAGGGCGCCGGTGGCGAACGGCGAGAAGTGGGCGACCAGCGAGAGGTGGGTGACGATGGCGTCGAACGGATCGGGCAGCAGGTAGCCGAGAGTGTCGATCATCCAGAGCAGGATGCCGACGCCGAGCGCCACCACCGCGGCCACGATCTGGTTGGCCACGAGGCCGGAGGCGAGGAGCCCGATCGCGGTGAGCGCGGCGGCCAGGAGCAGCAGGCCGAGGAAGCCGCTGTAGATCGGGCCCCAGTCGGGATCGCCGTACAGGCCCAGCACGATCGCGTAGCTGGCGGTGAGCGCGAGCATCAGGGCCGGCAGGGTGAGGCCGGCCACGAACTTGGCCAGCACGATCTCCACCTCCCGCACCGGCGAGGTCAGCAACAGCTCGAGCGTGCCGTTGCGCCGCTCCTCCGCGAAGAGGCGCATCGTCACCACCGGGACGATCAGGAGGAAGAGCACCGCGGCCTGGAAGAACACCCGCACGAGCTCGCCGGTCCGGTTCAGGAAGAGCACCGCGGTGAAGGTGTAGCCCATCAGGAGCAGGTAGACCGCCACGGTGGCGTAGGCGATCGGCGAGGCGAAGACCGCGCGTTCCTCCTTGAGGAGCAGCGTGCCGAGGTGCCTCACCCGCGCGGCTCCCCCGCCCCTCTCGTGAGGCCCCCGCCGGTGAGGCTCAGGAAGAGCGCCTCCAGGTCGACCGGGGCCGGCCCGATCTCCTGGAGGCCGAAGCCGCCCGCGACCACCGCGGCGGCCAGCGCCTCCGCGACCACCGGCGTGTCGACGTCGACGAGGTAGGTGGCCACGTCGGCGCCGGGCTCGCGCTCCGCGCTCACCCGGCGCACGCCCACGACGCCGCTCAGCCGCGCGGCCACCGTCGCCTCCGGTCCCCGTACGCGCAGCCGGAACCGGAGCGCGAGCGCTCCCGCCCGCACCGCGTGCACGCCGAGCAGACGCCCGGAGAGCAGGATCGCCACCCGATCGGCCACCCGCTCGATCTCGCCCAGGATGTGCGAGGTGACCACGACGGTGCGCTCACCGGCCAGGCTCCGGATGTGGCCGCGCATCTCGATGATCTGCCGCGGGTCGAGGCCGTTGGTGGGCTCGTCGAGGATCAGCAGATCCGGATCGCCGAGCAGGGCCTGGGCGATGGCCACCCGCTGGCGGAAGCCGCGCGAGAGCTTGCCGATCAGGAGGCGCTGCACGTCGCCCAGCGCGAGACGCGCGAGCGCGCCCTCCACCGCCGCCGGGGCGGCCGGACCGGACAGGCCCTTGAGCCTCGCCATGAACAGCAGGAACTCGCGCACCCTCATCCACCCGTAGAGCGGCGCGTCCTCGGGCACGTAGCCGACGCGGGCGCGCGCGGCGAGCGAGTCCTGCACCACGTCGAGGCCGGCGATGCGCGCGGTGCCGGCGGACGGCCGCAGATATCCGGTCAGGATGCGGAGGATGGTGGTCTTGCCGGAACCGTTGGGTCCGAGCAGGCCCATGACCTCGCCCGCCTCGACCTCGAGCGACACGCGGTCGACGGCCAGACGCGGTCCGTACCACTTGGTGAGCTGCTCGGCGGCGATGACCGGGGGCATGGCGGGCGGCAACCACCGCGACCGCCGACCGGCCGGGCCGGCCGACGGTCGCGTCCTACCTGTACGTCGTGGTCGAGTGGCCTACTCGAAAACCTGGGGCGCGTGGGTGCTGCGCGCCTTGCCGGCGGGACCGTCCGGATCGTGGGCGGTCATGAAGCTCGCGTTCTCACGGCCCTGCAGCATCCGGATGTACTCGTACGCGTTCAGGATCCCGGTGGGGTTGTAGGCCAGCGAGATGTCGGGCAGGAGGTTCTTGGTCACGTTCTCCGAGAAGTAGACGTTGTCGCTCGTCAGGATGACCGTACCGGTCTTCGGCAGACGGACGATCGCCATCTGGCTCCCCGGGGTGTGGCCGGGCCAGGACTTCAGCACGACGCTGCCGTCGCCGAAGACGTCGAAGTCGCCCGAGAGCTGATCCATCTTGAACTTGTTGGGGAGCGACTCGCCGAGGTCGTTGCGGAGGCAGGCCACGTCACCCGGGATGTAGGGGCCGGCGGTGCCCGGCTCCGGCCACGCCGCGTTCTTCATCTCGGCCCCCTGGACGAGGAAGATCGCCTTGGGGAACTTGCAGACGTTCCCGCCGTGGTCGAGGTGCATGTGGCCGACCGCCACGTACTTGATGTCGTCGGGGCTCACCCCGATCTTCTTCAGCTGGGTATCGATCGCGACGTCGGGCCCGCGCTCGGGGGTCAGCCCCTTGATGAAGGGCCCCCAGTAGGTCGGATCGCTGATGATCTTGTCGTTGTTGCCGGTGTCGAAGAGGAAGTTCCCCTTGGGATGCCGCACCAGGAAGAATCCGACCGGCACCGTCACCTGCGTGCTCGGCGCCCCCGACTGCAGCGCGCTCTTCGCGATGGTCAGCCCGCCCGAGCTGAACGCGTAGAGCTTCATGCCGGCCGGAGGGGCGTTCTGGGCGAGCGCCGCCGACCCGGCGAAGAGCACCATCAGGACTCCCGAGATCACTCCTAGGATCGCTCGATTCATGCGGCCCTCCCTCACGGATCCGATCGCTCGCTGCATTGCGACGAACACGGCGCGCATTCTTCCCCTCGGCGTACCACGACGTATCGCCGACCTTGCGCGCGAATATAGGCGTCCCGCCGGACCCTTGTCAACAAGGGTCGACCCGGGGCTTGCGCCCCGCGTCACGTGAGCTCGCCGGCGCGCCGATGACACTCCCGCCGGCGATCGTGGTATGACAAACGCTCCGATGCTCCGACCCATCCGACTCGCGGCCTGGGCGCTGCTCCTCGCGCTTTCGCAGCTCCCGACGCCCGTCTTCTCACAGGATCAGCCGCCGCCCCCGGCCGCGCCGGAGGCCATGCTGCCCCCGGTGCTGGTCACCGCCCCGCCCGCGCTCTCGTCCTCCTCGGAGCAGCTCATCCCCGGCAAGGACTTCGAGCTCAGGCCCCAGGGCCGGCCCGCCGACGTGCTCCGCCTGATTCCGGGCCTGATCATCAATCAGCATCAGGGCGGGGGCAAAGCCGAGCAGTACCTGATCCGCGGCTTCGACGCCGATCACGGCACCGACCTCGCCCTCTTCGTCGATGGCCTGCCGGTCAACCTGCGCAGTCACGCCCACGGGCAAGGGTACGCGGACCTGCACTTCCTGATCCCGGAGACGGTGAAGACCGTCGACGTGCTCAAGGGGCCGTACTGGCCCGAGTACGGCGACTTCGACACCGCGGGAGTGGTGAGCTTCGTCACCCGGGACTACGTGGAGGAGAACACCCTCGAGGTGGCGGGCGGGAGCTTCAACACCCAGCGCTACCTGGCTCTGCTCTCGCCCACCCGCGACGCGCTGAAGACCTTCATCGCCGCCGATCTCTACCGCAACGACGGCGCCTTCGATCACCCCAACGGGTACATCCGGTTCAATCTGTTCGCCAAGGCCAGCGCGAGCCTGGCCGAAGACATGCGGCTGGCCGTCTCGGCCTCGCACCACCGCGCGGAGTGGCACGGCTCCGGTCAGATCCCCGAGCGGGCGGTGCGCTCCGGCCTCATCGACCGGTTCGGGGCGATCGACCCCACCGAGGGCGGCGTGACCCAGCGGACCAACCTGAACGTCGAGTACAGCTGGAAGCCGGCCGAGAACCAGAAGCTGTCGGCCCACGCCTACCTGACCTACTACGAGCTCAGCCTCTTCAACGACTTCACCTTCTTCCTGAACGACCCGACCCTCGGCGACGAGATCAACCAGCGCGATCGGCGCTTCCTGGCCGGTTTCGACGCCCAGTACGAGGTCGCCGCGCGTCCGGCCGGCATCCCGGTGACCACCACCGCCGGCTTCCAGTACCGCATCGACACCCCGCACGTCGTCCTGGCCAACGCCACCCAGCGGCACCAGACCGGCCGCATCCAGGACGTGCGGATCGTCGAGCAGTCGCACTCGCCCTTCGTGAAGCTCGACATCGTGCCGGTCGAGAAGGTACGGCTCATCACTGGGGCCCGCGGCGACATCTTCAGCTACCAGGGCACCCAGCAGGTCAACACGACGGTGGGCGATCTCAACGGCCGCGTGACCCGCGCCCGCCCGAACGTCAAGGCGAACCTGATCCTGGGGCCGTGGGCCGCGACCGAGTGGTTCGCCAACTTCGGGACCGGCTACCACAGCAACGACGCGCGCGCGGTCCTGTCGGACCCGAAGCTCGACGCGTTGCCCACCGCCCGCGGCTACGAGGCCGGGCTCCGCAGCAAGCTGATCCCCCGGGTGGATCTGTTCGCAACCTACTGGTTCCTCGACCTGGGCGAGCTGGTCTTCGTGGGCGACGACGGGACCACGCAGGCCCAGGGGCCGAGCCACCGCGACGGGCTCGAGGTCGGCTTGAAGGTGCGCCTGCTCGACTGGCTCACCTTCACCGGCGACTTCACCTACACGCGCAAGGCCGAGTTCACGCGGACCGGGCAGGCGGTGCCCCTCGCCCCGCTCTGGACCGTGCGCTGGGATCTCACCGCGCGGCTGCCCTGGGGTCTCGCCTCGAGCTTCGAGATGCGCTACCTCGGGGATCGCTACGCCGATCCCGATCGCCACCAGACCGCGCGCGGCTACACGATCTTCAACTGGACCACCCGCTACCGCTACGAGAACCTCGACGCGTTCCTCAGCATCGAGAACCTCACCAACACCGAGTGGCGCGAGGCCCAGTTCTTCTTCACCTCGCGGCTGCGGGGGGAGCCCGCGGGCGGGGTGGACGACATCCACTTCACGCCGGGCACGCCGCGGTCCTTCCTGGGCGGGATCGCGCTGCACTTCTGACGCCACGCGGGCGCGCCGCCCCCGGTCGCGCGATCGGCCTAGCCGGTCCCGCCCCGCTCCGCGGCCTCGCAGGCGGCGAGGCGAGCGGTCAGAAAGCTCTGCTCGCGCGCGTTGTCGACCAGGCGAAGAGCGGCGCGGTACTCGGCGGCCGCCTCCCCAAAGCGGCCGAGCCGCCGGAGGAAGTCGGCGCGCGCGGCAGGCAGCAGATGGTAGCCGCGCAGCGCGGAGGCGTCGATCGCGTCGATGGCGGCGAGCCCGGCGGCCGGGCCCTCCGCCAGCCCGATCGCCACCGCCCGGTTCAGCTGCACCACCGGCGACGGCGCGAGCTCGGCGAGCGCGCCGTAGAGGGCCACGATCCGCGCCCAGTCCGTCGCCTCCCAGGAGTAGGCCCGCGCGTGGCAGGCCGCGATGGCGGCCTGGAGCTGGTAGGGGCCCACGCGCTCCAGCGCGCGGGCGCGATCGAGGCAGTCGAGCCCGCGGGCGATCCGCGCGCGATCCCAGCGGGTCCGATCCTGGTCCTCGAGGAGCACCAGGTTGCCGGCGCCGTCGGTGCGCGCCGCCGCGCGCGAGGCCTGCAGATCCATGAGCGCCACGAGGCCCAGCACCTCGGGCTCGGCCGGCATCAGCTCGGCGAGCATGTGGCCCACGCGGAGCGCCTCGTCGCAGAGGTCGTGCCGCACGAGCGTCTCCCCCGCGTGCGCGGCGTAGCCCTCGTTGAAGATGAGGTAGATCACCGCGAGCACGGAGGCGAGCCGCTCGGCCAGCTCCGGCCCCTCCGGCACCTCGTAGCCCAGGCCCCGCTCGCGAATCATCCGCTTGGCGCGCACGAGGCGCTGCGCGATGGTGGGCTCGGGCACCAGGAACGCGCGGGCGATCTCCGGCGTGGCGAGACCACCCACCAGCCGCAGGGTGAGCGCCACCCGGCTGTCGCCGGGCAGGCCCGGGTGGCAGCAGGTGAAGATCAGCCGGAGCCGATCGTCGGGGATCTCCTCGGTGTCCATCGCATCCGGGATCTCGGGAACCGCGCCGAGCGCCATCTCGTAGGCCAGCGCCCCCGCATGGCCCTCGGCCCGCCGGCCGCGCCGGAGGCGGTCCAACGCGCGCCGCCGCCCGGTGGTGAGCAGCCACGCCCCCGGGCGATCCGGCATCCCGTGGGTCGGCCAGTGGTCGAGCGCGCGCTCGAACGCCTCCTGGGCGATCTCCTCGGCGAGGTCGAAGTCGCGCACGATCCGGACCAGCGACGCGACCAGCCGCCCGTACTCCCGGCGAAAGACCTCCGAGATATCGGCCCGGGCGGCGGCGGGGCCGGAGGGCGAGGCGTGGTCGGGCGACTCCACGAGGGAGGATGTTACGCGATCCCTCGGTCCCCCGCCCGCACCGCCCTCCGGGCCGCGGTCGTCCCGGCTCGGCTACATCGGCCAGATCGGGCGGACCTCGACGAAGCCGCCCTCGCCGAGCGGGACCTTCTTGGCCCACTCGACCGCCTCCGCCTTGGTGTCGCACTCGATCAGGTAGAAGCCGCCGATCGCTTCCTTCGTCTCGGTGAAGGGCCCGTCCATCACTTGCGGGTGGCCCGCCTTGACGTGGACCCGGCTGCCGTCGCTGTCCGGGCGGAGCCGCTCCGCCGCGACCACCTTGCCGGCCGCCCGGAGGGCCTCGCCGAGCTTCATGTGGCCCTCCAGGATCGTCTGCATCTGGGCCGGGGACGGCGGAGGACCGGGATTCTTGTTGTCCGAGCCGATCAGTAGCAAGTAGCGCATGAAAGCCTCCTTCAGCCTGGGGGTAGAACCGCTCTCACCCCATACGACGCCGGTGACCCGGCCAAATCGACACTCAGGCGCCCTTGTGCTCCTGGAGGCACTGCAGCGCGAGCCCCCCGTGACTCCAGGCGGCGCCGGACGCCATCGCCATCGCCACGAAGGTGGTCTCCGCGATCTCCGCGTCCGAGGCCCCCGCCTGGGCCGCCTTCTTCGTGTGGGCCTGGATGCACCAGGGGCACTGGGTGATCTGGGCGATCCCGAGCGCGATCAGCTCCTTCGTCCGGTTCGGGAGCGCTCCGTCCTTGAACGCCTTCTGATCGAACTCGAGGAAGGCCCGGTAGGCCTCCGGGACCAGCTCCCGCATGCGCTTGAACTGCGTCGCGACGTCGACCCCGTGGAATTCCATGCCCGTCTCCTTTGTGGTCCGGCTTCTTGGCGCTCCGGCTCACTCGACCGCCACCGGGGTTATACCCCACACCTCGTCCGCGTACTGGCGGATCGTGCGGTCGCTGGAGAACTTGCCCATGTGGGCCACGTTCAGGATCGACATGCGAGTCCAGGCCGCCTGGTCGCGATAGGTCCGCGCCACCCGCTCCTGGCACGCGACGTACGACGCGTAGTCGGCGAGCAGGAGGTAGTGGTCGCCCCCTCCCAGGAGGGAGTCCACCAGCGGCCGGAAGAGCCCCGGCTCCCCCGGGCTGAACGCGCCTCCCCCGATCATGTCGAGCACGCGGGCCAGCTCGGGGTCGGCGCGGTAGACCTCGCGGGGATCGTAGTGCGGGCGAAGCGCCGCGACCTCCTCCGCGGTCAGCCCGAAGATGAAGATGTTGTCGCGCCCCACCTCCTCCGCCATCTCCACGGTGGCCCCGTCGAGGGTGCCGATGGTCAGGGCCCCGTTGAGCCCGAACTTCATGTTACCGGTGCCGGAGGCCTCGGTGCCGGCGGTGGAGATCTGCTCGGACAGCTCCGAGCCGGGGAAGATGTGCTCGGCGAGCGACACCCGGTAATCGGCCAGGAACCCCACCGCGAGCCGGTCGCGCACCGCGGGGTCTCCGTTCACGGTGTCGCCGACCGCGTTGATGAGCCGGATGATGAGCTTGGCCATCGCGTAGCCGGGCGCGGCCTTGCCCCCGAAGAGCACGCTGCGCGGCACGTCGACGTCGCGCCCGTCCTTGATGCGGTTGTAGAGGGTGACCACGTGCAGCACGTTCAGGAGCTGGCGCTTGTACTCGTGGATGCGCTTCACCTGCACGTCGAAGAGCGAGTCCGGGTTCAGGGTGAGGGTCAGGCCGCGGTGCCGGTACTGGCCCGCGACGGTCTCGGCGAGTCGGCGCTTGTTCTCCCGCTTGGCCTCGCGCCAGCGGGCCGCGAACGCGGCGTCGTCCGCCCGCGCCTTCAAACCCAGGAGCTGCTCCAGGTCGGTCACCCAGTTGGGGCCGATGGCCTCGGCGACCAGGGCGGACAGCGCCGGGTTGCTCTGCAGCAGCCACCGCCGCGGGGTGATGCCGTTGGTCTTGTTGTTGAAGCGCTCCGGCCACAGCTCGTGGAAGTCGCGAAACACCTCGCGCTCGAGGATCCGGGTGTGCAGCGCCGCGACCCCGTTGACGCTGTGGCTACCCACGATGGCGAGGGTCGCCATGCGCACGCGCCGGCCGCCCTCCTCCTCGATGATCGACATGCGCCGGGCGCGCGCGTCGTCCGGCCCGAAGCGGCTCCGCACCTCCTCGAGGAATCGGCGGTTGATCTCGTAGACGATCTCGAGGTGCCGGGGCAGCATCGCGGCCATCAGGCCCACCGGCCAGCGCTCGAGCGCCTCGGGGAGCACGGTGTGGTTGGTGTAGCCGAAGGTGGCGCGGGTGATGCGCCACGCCTCGTCCCAGGTCAGCCCCTCGAGGTCGACGAGGAGGCGCATCAGCTCCGGCACCGCCAGCGCGGGGTGGGTGTCGTTGAGCTGGATGGCCACCTTCTCCGCGAAGCGGTCGAAGAGCCCGAGCCCGCGCGGCTCGTCGAACAGCCGGTAGCGCTTCCGGTGGCGGCGGATGATGTCCTGCAGCGTGGCCGAGACGAAGAAGTACTCCTGGGCCAGGCGCAGCTCCTGGCCGGCGGCCACGTTGTCGCTCGGGTAGAGCACGCGGCAGATGTTCTCCGACTGGGCCCGGTCCTGGATCGCCGCGATGTACTCCCCCTCGTTGAACACGCGGAGGTCGAACTCCTGGACCGCCCGCGCGCCCCACAGCCGGAGGGTGTTGACCGTGGCGGTGCGGTAGCCGGGGATCGGCGTGTCGAACGGGGTGGCGAGCACGTCGCGGGTGTCGACCCACTCCTTCACGAGCCGGCCCGCCTCGTCGGTGTGGGTGCGCACCGAGCCGTAGAACTGGACCCGGAACCGGTCACCCGCGCGGGGGATCTCCCACGGGTTGCCGTAGCGCAGCCAGCTGTCGGCGACCTCGACCTGCGCGCCGTCGACGATGCGCTGGTGGAAGATGCCGTAGTCGTAGCGGAGCCCGTACCCGTACGAGGCGTACCCGAGCGTCGCGAGCGAGTCGAGGAAGCAGGCGGCGAGCCGCCCGAGCCCGCCGTTGCCGAGCCCCGCGTCCCACTCCGCCTCGCGCAGGTCCTCCAGGCGATAGCCCAGATCCTGCAGCGCCTGCGCGCACTCGCCTTGCAGGTCGAGGTTGATGAGGCTGTTGCCGAGCGTGCGGCCCATCAGGTACTCGAGCGACATGTAGTACACGCGCTTGGCGTCGAGCCGGTAGTAGGTGTCCTGGGTGCGGATCCAGCGCTGGATCATGCGGTCCCGCACCGCGAGGGCGAGCGCCACGTAGGGCTCCCACTCGCTGTCCACGTGGCCGGGCAGCTCGGCCAGGGTGTACTCGAGGTGCGCGAGGATGCCGCGCTTCACCGATTCCGCGTCCATCCCGAGACTGTCGTAGGCGAGGGCCTGCCGCGCCGCCGCCGCCGCGACCCGGGTGGACGAGTCGACCGTCTTGAGCGTCATGGATCACCTCCGTGTCGAGATCATGTCATCTGGCCGCATCTGGCGACCGCATCTGGGGCGAGGCTAGCACGGTCGATCGCCGAGCGCCCGCGGGCGACGCGCGGAGCGTCGTCGCGGCGGGGATCACCGGGATGGCGTGAGACGGATCGTCAGGCGGGCTCGTCGCGGGAGACGAGGCCGGCGCGCCCGCCGAAGGCCTCGCTCCAGAGGAGCCCGTCGCGGACGCCCGCGGTGCACACCGTGAGGTCGGCGTGCGCGCCCAGCCGCACCAGCAGCTCCTCCAGCACGATCACCCCGGCCAGGATGGTGTCGGCGCGCTCGGCCTTGAGCCCGCGGACGTGCTGCCGCAGCCGTTCGGGCACCTGCTCGAGCCGGCCGCGGATCGCCGCGAGATCCGCCCGCCGCAGGCGGAGGCCGTGGCGGGAGCGATCGCCGGGCTCGGCGGCCAGGTGCATGCGGCCCAGCGAGCGGACGGTACCCCCGAGCCCGACCACCCGCTCGGGGCGGCGGCCGGCCGGGAACGCGCGCGCCAGCAGCGCCCGGACCTCCCGCCGGAGCTCCGCGATCTCTTCTGGGACCGGCGGGTCGCCGCGCAGGAATCGCTGGGTGAGCCGGATCGCGCCGAGCGGCAGGCTCACCGACCGGCCGAGCCGGCGGGCGCGCACCTCGGTGAGCTGCAGGCTGCCGCCGCCCAGGTCCGCCACGAGGCCGTCGCGGAGCGGGAGGCTCAGCAGCGCGGCCTCCGCCCCGAGCCGCGCCTCCTCGGTGCCGGTCAGGACGCGAACCGCCACCCCCTCACGCTCGCGCAGGGCGTCCAGCAGGAGGTGACGGTTCGCCGCGTCGCGGACGGCGGCGGTGGCGATGGCGAGCACGCGGGGCGACTGGCCGCTCCGCACCTGGCGCAGGAACCGGTGCACGCAGTCGAGCGTCGCGTCGACGGCGGCGCGGCGGAGGCGCCCCGGGGGCCCCTCGCCGAGACGGGTCTGCACCCGCTCCTTGAGGAGCACCTGGAAGCCGCGCCCCTCGACCACCCGCGCGAGCAGGAAGCGGGAGGCGTTCGATCCCAGGTCGACGAGGGCCACCAGCTCCGCGACGTGGGGCCGCGCTGGGGGCCGCGCCGGGGCCCGCTTCACCGGCGGCCCCGAGGTTGTCCACCGTCATCCACAACCGGCAACCGTCTGTTCACGCAGGCCAAACGCGGAGGGACACTCATCGTGTCCACACCATAGCCCGCGGGGTGTTGCGGGGAGATTACCGGAGGGTCAAGCTTCGGTTGCGCGCGCCTCCCCGCTCACGGGTGGGCGGGCCGCGAGCCGCGCAGCGCGGCCAGCTCGCGGCCGAGCTGATCGAGGCGCGCCACCAGCTCCTGGTGCCGGCTCGCCTCGACGCTGGGGGTCTTGCCCACGAAGCAGATCGTGCCGCTCGGCTCGAGGATCGCGCGCTCGATCTCGTCGAGGGAGGCGAAGCCCTGCCGGTGGGCGGCGGCCTCGAGCTCCGGGATCGTGATCAGCTCCCGCCGCAGCCGCTCGGTCTTCACGCGGCCATTCTCGATGAGGACGTCGGCGGCGCCGGTCACCGCCTGGTCCAGGCGCTCGTGCGAGTAGAGGAACCGCACCACCAGGTAGTTGACCGCCAGCAAGGTCGCCGCCCCGATCAGCCCGCCGGTCACCGAGTTGTCCTCGCCGATGATCGCGTTCTGCACCGTGTTCGAGAGCGTCAGCAGCACGACCAGGTCGAAGGGGTTGAGCTGGGCCAGCTCACGCTTGCCCGCGAGCCTCAGCCCCACGATGAGGAACACGTACACGATGAGCGGGCGCAGGATCTTCTCGAGCACCGGCAGCGAGAGGGCGAACATGTGCGACCACATCGTCGGGTCCATCGGCGCCTCCTGTGGATGGCCGGTCCCGGCGCCTTTACATCACGCCCCGGGGCCGAATAGAATACGCGGGCCATGGCCGCCAAGCGGAAGCCCCCGGTTCGCGCGCTCTCGCGCCGCAAGGCGCTGGCGGTGGCCCGCATCGTCGGCCCCGGCACCAAGGCCCTGAGCCTCTCCGACCTGGAGTGGCGCGCCCTGCGGGCCGCGCGGGCGCCGCGGCGACAGCGGCGCTCCTCCTAGCCGGCCCGCTCCCGCGCCTACTCCTTGAACTGCTCCGCCCGCCAGCGCAGCGCGGCGCCGAGCCCCTCCTTCTCGCGGATCTCGTCGAACTTCGTGCCGACCTCGGTGCGGGCCGCGTAGAGCCCGGCCAGCACGTCGAGGCCGCCGCGGATCGCGTTGCGGAACCCGGCCGCGTCGGCGCCCCGGTTGATCGCGAGCTTCGTCGCCATGAGGGCCTCCGGCGACATCAGCGCCATGCGGCGCGCGAACTTGAGGGTGGCCGCGGGCAGCTCGGCGCGGGGGACGACCCGGTTGACCATCCCGTAGGCAAGCGCGGTCTGGGCGTCGATCGGGTCGCCCAGGTAGAGGATCTCCCGCGCGCGCTTGAAGCCGATGATGAACGGCATGACCAGGGCCGGCCCCACGTTGGAGAAGCGGATCTCCGGCTCCCCGAACTGGGCGTCGTCGGCCGCGATCGTGATGTCGCACATCATCACGAGCTCGCAGCCCCCGCCCAGGCAGTGGCCCTGGACCGAGGCGATCACCGGCTTGCGCATGTCCCACGGCGTCATCTCGAGGGCCACGTCGTCGGTGAGCGATTCGTGCCAGGCGAGCGCGTTGCCCTTGCGGGCCGCGCGGGCCGGGCTCGGCCCGATGTCGTAGCCGGCCGAGAACGAGCGGCCCTCGGCCCGCAGCACCACCACCCGGGTGGCCGGGTCGCGATCGGCCTCGTGCAGGCGCTCCATCAGCCGCTTCTTGAGCTCGGGACTGATCGCGTTGAGCTTGTCGCCGCGGTTGATCGTCACGATTCCGATCGGACCGTCGACCGCGTACAGGACGAGATCCGCTGTCATCGAGGTGTCCTCCGTCGCATGGCTCCCGCCTCCTGGCCGGTAGCCTAGCCGAGGCCGCTTCCGCTCGACCAGATTTCTCTCGCGCGCGAAGCGGGCGCTCCCGACCCGGCCGCGCCCCTCCTTGACTCCGCCGGTCGGACGGGCCATTCTCCTGGCCACCGAGCGGGCGACGAGGGCCGCGCGGCGTGGACGTCACCTGGTCACCGGAGAACAGGGGGAGCCCCCATGAAGCCTGCCAGCCATCTGTCACGCCGGAGCTTTCTCCAAGCGGGCGCCCTCGGGGCGGCCGGGCTGGCCGCGGGCGGGGCCCGCGTCGCGTGGGCCCAGGGCAAGACCGACGCGAAGCGCGGCGGCACCCTGGTGGTGCGCAGCGGGCCGATCCGCGGCATCGACCCGCACCTCGAGACCTGGGCCACCACCCTCCAGGTGGTCCACCAGACCTACAACGCGCTGCTGAAGTTCAACCACGACGGCACCAAGATCCAGCCGGACCTCGCCGAGAGCTGGGAGCAGAAGGACGACCTCACCTACGTCTTCCGCCTGAAGCAGGGCGTGAAGTTCCACAACGTGCCACCGGTGAACGGGCGCGAGCTCACGTCGGAGGACGTCAAGTACAGCATCGAGCGGCAGATGACGAACCAGCCGGGCAAGTTCCAGCACGCCTACTTCTTCCTCGACAAGCTCGCGAGCATCCAGACCCCGGACAAGTACACCATCGTGTTCAAGACCCGGGAGCCCTACGCCCCGTTCCTCAACTACATCGCGAGCCCGTGGACGGTGATCGTGGCGCGCGAGGTGGTGGAGAAGCACGGCGACCTGCAGCGCCACGCCATCGGCACCGGCCCCTTCATCATGCAGGAGTACCGGCGCGACCAGGAGGCGGTGTTCGTGAAGAACCCCGCC
The DNA here is from genome assembly GCA_035948165.1 of Candidatus Methylomirabilota bacterium. Taxonomy (GTDB): domain Bacteria; phylum Methylomirabilota; class Methylomirabilia; order Rokubacteriales; family CSP1-6; genus CAMLFJ01. The sequence goes on along the minus strand of DASZJM010000670.1, from coordinate 1,631 downwards.
TACTTCAGGAAGGGCGTGCCCTACCTCGACGAGGTGCGCCTGCAGTACGTGATCGATCCGGTGGCGGCCACCGCCGCCTTCCGCGGGCAGCAGACCGACATCTCCTACCTCGAGTTCGCGGACGTGCCCTCGATCAAGGCGGCCAAGATCCACGTGGCCGACATCACCACGATGTTCCCGATCGTGCTGCGCACCCGGCCCTACGACGACCAGCGCCCGAACAAGCCGCCGTTCATCGAGAAGAAGGTGCGCCAGGCCATCCAGGCTGCGATCCGAGGGGAGGAGTTCATCGAGATCGTGCGCAGTGGCTGGGGCATCACCATGACCGGGCCGGTGCCGACCTACCGGAAGCCGTGGGCCCTGCCCGCCTCCGCGCGGCCCGAGTACGACCTCAAGAAGGCCAAGCGCCTCCTCGCCGAGGCGGGGTACGCGAGCGGCTTCGAGACCGAGCTGATCGTGGGCAGCCCCGGCGACAACGTGAAGAGCGCCCAGGTGGCGAAGGACCAGCTCGCGAAGGTGGGCATCCAGGTCAACCTCAAGCCCATGGAGATGGCGCAGTACTACAACAAGAGCTACTCCTACGACTACTCGATGAGCGTGCACACCGCGCTCACCGGCGAGGAGCCCGAGGAGGCGTTCCGGCCCTACTACGGCGCGAACGCCACCTACTACCGGTGGGGCAACAAGGAGATCCACCGGCTCATCGACGAGCAGGCCAAGATCCTGGACCAGAAGAAGCGAGTGGACATGGTCCACCAGATCCAGCGCCTGCTGCTGGACGACGCGCCCAACGTGTTCCTCTACTGCCCGATCGCCCACTACGGCGTCCAGCCGTGGGTGAAGAACTACGTCGTCCCGATCAACGCCTACGACCAGCGCTACGAGGAGATCTGGCTCGACGGCAAGAAGGCCTGATCGCCGGCTCCCTGATGTCCCGCTACGTGCTCCGCCGGCTGATGCTGCTGCTGCCGACGCTGCTCCTCGTCACCCTGCTCGTCTTCTCCATCATCCGGCTGCTGCCCGGCGACATCGTGACCCTCATGATGAGCGAGCAGGGCTACGCCAGCGACAAGGCGAAGCTCGAGCAGATGATGGGCCTCGACCGGCCCTTCTATCGCCAGTACCTCACCTACCTCGGCCACGCGGTGCAGGGAGACCTGGGCGTGTCGTTCTGGACCAAGGAGCCGGTGCTCGACGAGATCCTGCGGCGCCTCCCGGTGAGCCTCGAGCTGGCCCTCCTCGCCATGTTCTTCGGCATCCTGATCGCGGTGCCCACCGGCATCTTCTCGGCGGTCCGGCAGGACACCTGGCTCGACTACCTGTTCCGCACCGGGGCCATCGGCGGGCTCTCCATCCCCGGCTTCTGGTTGGCCACCGTGGTCATCGTGGGCGCGTCGATCTGGTGGCAGTGGGTGCCGCCGATGCGCTACACCCCGTTCGCCCGCGACCCGGTGAAGAACCTCTCCCAGCTCCTGCTCCCCGCCCTCATCCTCGGGCTCGCCCTCTCCGCGAGCGTCATGCGCATGACCCGCTCGATGGTGCTCGAGGTGCTGCGCGAGGACTACGTCCGCACCGCGTGGGCCAAGGGCCTGCCCCAGTCCGCGGTCATCGCCCGGCACGTGCTGAAGAAC
>DASZJM010000669.1:0-4540 GCA_035948165.1 Candidatus Methylomirabilota bacterium | reverse complement strand
GATGACGTCGTCTACGATCTGGGGTCCGGCGATGGGCGCATCGTCATCGCGGCCGCCCGCGACCGCGGGGCGCGGGGCGTGGGCTTCGAGATCGATCCCGACCTCGTCGCCCAGGCCGTCGAGCGGGCGCGGCGCCTCGGGCTCACGGAGCGGGTGACCTTCCGCCAGGACGATCTGTTCAAGGCCGATCTGCGGGAGGCCACGGTCGTGACGCTCTACCTCTCACCCGACCTGAACCTCCGGCTCCGGCCCAAGCTGCTGGAGGAGCTCCGGCCGGGCTCCCGCATCGTCTCGCACAACTTCGACATGGGGGACTGGAAGCCGACGCGGACGCTGCAGGTCACCAGCAACGAGGGGACCCACACGCTGTACTTGTGGGTGGTGCCGGGAAACCCGTAGAGCTCGGAGACCCCCTCACCCTGCCCTCTCCCCCTTGGGAAGGGGGAGAGGGAGAGTGGCGGGTTAGGCGCCGGTGACGGCCTTGATGGCGTCGTGGGTGACCGAGACGAGGCGGTCGACCTGCTCCTCGCTGACGATCAGCGGCGGGGCGAAGAAGATGTGCTCGAGGCGGGCGCGGGTGATGACGCCGCGCTTGGTCATCTCGGCCAGCACGCGCGGCCCGACCTTCTTGTCGGCCCCGAACGGGGCCTTGGTCCCGCGGTCCTCCACCAGCTCGACGCACGCCAGCAGGCCCTTGCCCCCGCGGATGTCGCCCACGTGCTTGTGATCGCCCAGCGCCTGCTGGAGCCCCTTGTGCAGGCGCGTGCCCATGGCCGCCGCGCGCTCCCAGAGCCGCTCGCGCTCCATGATCTCGAGGTTCGCGATCCCGACCGCGCAGCACGTCGGATGCCCCGAGTAGGTGTAGGCGTGCATCCACTTGTCCTCGGGCTTCACCTCGTCCATGGCCTGCTTGATGGTCTTCGAGACCATGATGCCGCCGAGCGGCAGATAGCCCGACGACACGCCCTTGGCGAAGGAGACGATGTCGGGCAGCACGTTCCAGTGCTCCAGCGCGAACCACTTGCCGGTGCGGCAGAAGCCGGTGATGACCTCGTCGGCGATGAAGAGCACGTTGTGCTTGTCGCAGACCTTCCGCACGAGCGGGAAGTAGTCGTCGGTGGGGTAGAGCACGCCGCCCCCGCCGTGGATCGGCTCGGCGATGAAAGCAGCCACCGTGTCCGCACCCTCCCGCACGATGGCCTCTTCCAGGAGGCGCGCGGCGGTCTGCCCCGCAGTCTCCCCCGGCTTGGCGCCCTCCTGACGGTACGGATAACACGTTGGAATATGCACGAAGCCCGGCACCCGCGGCTCGAACATCTTCCAGTAGGGCGACATGCCGGTGGCGCTCATCGCCTGCAGCGTCACGCCGTGATAGGCGAGCGAGCGCGCGATGACCTTCACCTTGTCGGGCTTGCCCTTGGTCTTCCAGTAGAACCGCGCGGTCTTGAACGCGGACTCGTTGGACTCCGCGCCCCCCGAGGTGAAGAAGACCCCCTGCATGTTCGGGTACGCGATGGTCATCAGCTTGGACGCGAGCCGGATGGCCGGAATGTTGGTCGAGCCGGAGTATGCCGAGTAGTAGGCGAGCTCGCGGATCTGGTTGGCCGCCGCGTCCGCCAGCTCGGTCCGGCCGTGGCCCACGTTAACGTTCCACAGCCCGGCGAGCCCGTCGATGTACTCGCGGCCCTGCACGTCGGTCAGCACCGCGCCGCGGCCTCGCACGTAGACCATCGGCTCCAGGTGGTCGCTCGGGTGGTGCAGCGGGTGGATCAGGTGGTCCTGGTCGTCCTTGATGAGCTGCGCGGCCTCGACCGGCATCGGACTCCTCCTACGGGCTCGGCTGGTGGTAGATGGACGTCGCGGGCGCGTGGGCCCGGTAGTCGCCGCCCGGTATCGGCACGCCGCGGTCGAGCGGACCGATGTAGCGGTATATCCACGCGGCCCGATCGCGGCCGTCCTCGCTCCGGACGGTGACCTCCCGGCGATGATACTGGGGTCCCTCCGCCGAGTCCAGCGCCCCCCACAGCGCGGGATCGGCGACGCGGTAGACCTCGCCGTGGATCGCGCCGACGCCGCCCGGATCGTCGATCGCGCCCGGGTACGAGCCCAGATCGAGGAGCCGCCCCGCCGCTCGCCCGCGTCCGAGATAGCTCGCGCGGCCGTCGAGGAGCCGATGCAGGCGGAAACCCCGCATCAGTGTGCCGTAGGTGAACAGGAGGTCGACGACCACCGGAGCGCGGCGGCTAGGCGCGGCGACCCGAGTCCTTCGCCTCCTGCTCCTCACGGGAGCAGGCCCCGGGCACGGCTCAGGTCTGGATGCCGAGGCGCGGGAGCACCCAGCGGTTCAGCGCGAACCAGCCGATCAGGAGGGCGAGGACGGCGAGCGCGGCCCCCATCGGCTACTCCTTCACCTCCGGCGGGCTCACCGCCCGCAACACCGCGCCCAGGAAATCCCGCTCGGGCAGCGCGCCTTCGAAGCCGACCCGATCGTTGATGACGATCTTGGGAACCGCCATCACCTGGTAGCGCTGGGACAGCTCCGGGAACTCGTTGGCCTCGATGCACTCGGCCCGGACCCGCGGCGACGCGATCGCCATGTGCTGCGCCAGGCGCACGGCCCGGGGGCAATGGGGTCAGGTGGGGGTGGCGAAGACCTTGATCGTGACGTCCTCGGTGAGCCCGGCGAGCGCGGCCTTGGTCTCGTCGCTCAGGCCCGCTTCTCCGGTGGACACCGCGATGATCGAGTCGATGAGGTTCGAGAACTCGTAGCCGGCCGGGATGCCCAGGAACCGGATCCCGTAGTCCTGCGCGCCCTCCACCACCACGGCCGGGGCTTCGTCGATCCCGTAAGCCGCCGCCTGCTCGCGGTCGATGTGCGGGTTCAGGACCGTCACCGAGATCTGGTCGGACAGCGCGGCCACCTCGCGGATGAGGGCCACCGTCTGGGTGTTCTGCTCGCCCCCCAGCTCGGTGGCGAACACGGTGAGCCGGACCGGCCCGCCCACCCGCTCGAACTCCTTGCGTACCGCCGCCTCGTCGCGTGGCTGGAGGAAAGGCATGAGCCGAGTATACCGGCTTACCTGGGCGCGCCGCGGACGATCTCCAGCATCCGGCGATAACCGGAGGGATCGATGCGCGCGTCGATCAGGGCGGGGCCCGGCGCGGTCTGCGCCCCGATCAGCGCGCGCTCGAGCGTCGGCTCGTCGGTGGCGGTGAACGCGCGCAGCCCGAAGGCGCGGGCCAGCGCGACCAGGTCGGGGCCGCGGTAGCGCATCGAGACGCCCTCGAACCCCTTCTGCTCCTGCTTGATCCCGATGAGCGAGAGCGCCTCGTCGTTGAAGACCACGATGAGCAGCGGCAGCCGCAGGCGCGCCACCGTCTCGAGCTCGGCCGCCACCATCATGAGCCCGCCGTCGCCGGTGAAACAGACGACGCGCCGGTCGGGATGGACGAGCTGCGCCGCGATGGCCGCGGGCAGCGCGAAACCCATGGTGGCGAGGCCGTTCGAGATCAGCAGCTCGCCGGGCTCGAGGGCCTGCCAGTAGGTGGTCGCGGGGAACATGTGCGCGCCCGCGTCCACCGTCGCGATGCTGCCCGCCGGGGTCAGCTCTCGGGTCATCTGGGCCACCCGGTGCGGGGCCAGGCCCGGCACCGGGATCTCGAGCGCGGCGAGGCGCTCGCGCCGCATCCGGTCCACCTCGACCACGTCCCAGTCCGCCGAGGCGCCGCGCCCCATGATCCGCGGGGCGAGGTCCTCGAGGATCGCGCCCGGCTCCCGCACCACCTCGAGCGCGGGCGTGAAGTAGGCGTCGCCGCCCGGCGCGCGCAGCCGCGGGTCTTCGGCGGCGGCGCGGGTCAGGCTCAGCACCGGCGCGGCGTACGGCCAGCGTCGCGGGATCAGCTCGACGGTATCGAGGCCGAAGGTGATGATCAGGTCGGCGCGCGAGACCAGCGGCTCCTCGAGCGCGCCGCCGGTGAAGATGCCGAGGGCGAGCGGGTGCGGGTCCGGGATCGCCCCCTTGCCCTTGTAGGTCGTCAGCACCGGCGTGGGCAGCGCCTCCGCGAACGCGCGCAGCCACTTGGCGTCCGCGGCCCGGCAGCCGAGGCCCGCGATCACGATCGGCCGGCGCGCCGCCCGGATCATCGCGGCGGCGCGCTCGAGCAGGTCGCCGTCGAGCGCGGCCGGCGGCGCGGGTGTCACCGACGTCGCCACCGGCATGGCGCTCCGCCCCGCGACGTCGGCGGGCAGATCGAGGTGTACCGGCCCGCGCGGCTCCGCGAGGGCCAGCTGCACCGCGTGGGCCACCCAGTGTGCAGCCGAGTCCGCGCCCACCGTGACGCTGCCCTTGGTGATCGGCCCCACGTGCGCCGCGTGGTCGAGGTACTGGTGCGTCGTGTACTCGAGCACGCTCGCGGGGTGCCGATCGCTCACGTAGATGAGGGGCGAGCGGTCGAGCCGCGCGTGGGCCAGGCCGGTGGCGCTGGCGGTGACCCCCGGCCCGAGGGTCGAGAGCACCGCGCCCGGGTGCCCGGTCAGCTC
>DASZJM010000668.1:0-1943 GCA_035948165.1 Candidatus Methylomirabilota bacterium | reverse complement strand
GCGGCCACCTGGGGGGCGGTGAGCCCCACCCGCTCCGCGAAGAAGGCCACGTGCACGCCCCACTCGTACTCGGAGCCGCAGCGGGCGCACGTGCGGTCGATGACGATCTCCCGCTCGCGCAGGCTGATGGAGCCCCGGTCGAGGAGGCCGCCCGCCATCACCCGCAGGAAGACGCGCTGGTTGCGGGCCAGGGTACGGAAGAGGGCGAGCGGGGGGACGCCGGGCGGCATGATGCGATCCAGCGCGGCCTGGACCGGCTCCGGGTAGGGGGGCTCGAGGGGGGCGACGCGCGGGGTCCTCATGGCTTCCGCCTCCAGGGATGGCTCGTGCTATCGTTTCAGTAGCACCAGGCTACTGCTATTATTTCCATAGCGCAAGGAGGACGGAAAGAACCGATGGCCAGGACTCCCCGGCCGGGTCGGCCGGTGCGCGGCTCGCGGAGCGGGCGCCCGATCATGGCCCTCATGGACCTGCTCGGGCGGCGCTGGAGCCTGCGGGTGATCTGGGAGCTGCGGGACGGCCGGCTCACCTTCCGGGCGCTCCAGCAGGCGTGCGGCGGGGTGAGCCCCACCGTGCTGAACGAGCGCCTGCGCGAGCTACGAGAGAGCGGGCTGGTCGAGTCGGAGGCCGCGACCGGCTACGGGCTCAGCCCGCTCGGGCGCGAGCTGATCGATCAGGTGCTGCCGCTGGTGGCCTGGTCGACCCGCTGGGCCGCCGCGGTCACTCGCGCTCGAGGAACCCCTCGGTCATCGCGTTGATCTCGGGGATCCCGGTGCGGGCGATGGCGTTGATGCGGGCCTTCACCTCGGCCATGGGCCGGAAGGGCTTCTTGGCCAGTCGCGCCGCGTAGTCGGCGACCGCGTCGGCGAGCCCCGCCCCCGGCACGACCTGGTGCACGAGTCCCCACGCGTGCGCCTCGGCCGCGGAGTAGCGCGCGCAGCCCATGATGATCTCCTTCGCGCGCGCGGGACCGACCATGCGCACGAAGCGCGTGGTGGTCCCCACCCCGAGCGGCACCCCCAGGTCCACCTCCGGGATCCAGAACTGGGCCTCGGCCGCCGCGATCCGGAAGTCGCAGGCGAGGGCCAGGCCCCACCCGCCGCCCACCGCGTGGCCGTTCACCGCCGCGATCGTGGCCTGCTCGAGGTTCTCGAGGACCGCGTTGGCGCGCTCGAAGAGGCGTCGGAACTGGCTCTTGCGCGACAGGAAGAGCCGGCGCCGCTCCTCCGGGGTGGCCGCCTTGGCGTGGCCCGCGTCCGCGCCGGCGGAGAAAACCGGCGGCGCGCCGGTCACGACCACCACGCGGGTCGCCGCGTCGTCGCGCAGCTCCGCGAAGGCGGCCCCCAGCTCGGTGAGCATGTCGTCGCTCAGCGAGTTGCGCCGATCCGGACGGTTCAGGGTGACGGTGGCGATGGCGCCGTCGCGAGTCAGCCGCACGTTGGTCATCGGGTCTCCTCGGACAGGAGGCGGAGCCGGGCGGCGCGGACCAGCTCGGTGGAGCGAGTGAAGCCCGCGCGCGCGCGGCGGTCGGCCTCGATTGCGGGGCGCACCTCCTCGTCGAGCAGCCGCGCGAGGGCGCCGGACAGACGCCGGCGGACCTCACCGTAGCCCTTGACCACGTTGCCCAGCTCGGCGACCTCGCCGGCTAGGCTCTCGTCGAGGCCGGCGGCCGCCCGCACCGTCTCCTCCCATCGGTCCAACAGCGCGAACTCGCGCTGGCGCCGCAGCGAGGAGGGCCGCAGCGCGCGGAGCCGGGCCAGCAGCCAGACGCGCAGGAATCCCAGCACGGTGGTGGTACGTACGTGCTGCCCGATGGTCGGCCGGCCGTCGGGCCACCGCCGCTCGGCCCAGCGGGCGATCGGGCCGCCGATGGACGCGGGCAGGATGCCGTAGAGCTCGTCGAGGTCCGGCTTCAGGTAGTCGGTCACCACCAGCACCGCGCC
>DASZJM010000667.1:0-3532 GCA_035948165.1 Candidatus Methylomirabilota bacterium | reverse complement strand
TAGGCGCCGGCCATCAGCGCGGCCGTGGTGGCCGCCCCGCCCGGCTCGGCCACCACGCGGAAGGCCTCCCACAGCGCCCGCTGCGCCCGGCGGATGGCGTCGTCGCTCACCAACACCACGCGGGCGACATGTGCCTGGGCGATGGGGAACATCAGCTCGCCCACGCGCCGCGGCGCCAGCGAGTCCGCCGCGATGCCGCCGGCGGGCGCGTCCACGGGCCGCCCGGCCCGCAGCGCGTCGTACAGCGTGGGCGCGGCCTCCGGCTCCACGCCGATCACCTTCACGCGGCCGCCGTACCACGCCGCCATGCCACCGATGAGCCCGCCGCCGCCGACGGCCACCAGCAGCGTGTCGAGCGGTGCCTGCCGCTCGAGCTCGAGGGCGACCGTGCCCTGGCCCAGCAGCGTCTCGGCCTGGTCGAAGGCGTGCACCGGGAGCGCGCCCGACTCCCGCGTCCACGCCTGGCAGGCCGCCAGCGCATCGGCGTACAGATGGCCGCCCACCACCAGCTGGGCGCCGTAACCGCGGATGCGGGCGATCTTGGCCGGCAGCGACACCGTCGGCACGAAGATGCGGGCCGGCACGCCCAGCCGCATGGCGGTATACGCCACCGCGGCACCGTGATTGCCGCCCGAGGCCGCCACCACGCCGGCCGCGGGGATCGTCCGCGACAGAAGGTTGGTGAAGGCGCCCCGGGTCTTGAACGAGCCGGCGTGCTGGAACAGCTCCAGCTTGAGCGTCAGCGGAAACGGCGCCAGGCCGAGGTCGGCACCGCTCGCCGACAGAATCGGCGTCAGCCGGACGTGGTTCCGGATGCGGTCGTGGGCGTGGCCGATGGCGGCGCGGTCGATGGCGGTCGCGGTCGTCGTCATGGTGTCCCAGCTTGACATACAATTAGCCATTTGGCAAAGTGGCGAATATGCTTTCCGTGGACGTCGTCAAGGCGCTGGCCAGCGAGAAGCGGCTGCAGATCCTCCACTGGCTCAAGCAGCCGCGCGCCCACTTCCCACCCCAGGTCGACGGCGACCTCGTCCAGGACGGCGTGTGCGGCCTGTTCATCGCGCAGAAGCTTCGTGTCAGCCAACCCACGGCAAGTGAGCACCTGAGGATCTTGACGCAGGCCGGGCTCCTCCGTGCCAAGCGGATCAAGCAGTGGACGTTCTACCGGCGGGATGACAAGCGGATCGCGGCGGTGAAGCGGGCGTTTCGGTCCGCGTGGTAGTTCCCGGGCCAGACGCGATGGCCTCGACGGATACCTACACGAGCCTCATCGCCCTGCTCGACGGCCACCGCGCGCAGTACCGCCTGCTCGACCACCCTCCCGAGGGACGGACAGAGCTCGTTAGCTCCATGCGGGGGAACGCGCTCGCGCAGGCGGCGAAGTGCATCGTGATGATGGTCAAGATCGGGAAGAAAACCGCGAAGTACGTCCTCGGCGTCGTCCCCGGCAATGCGCGCGTGGATTTGGCCGCTGTCAAAGCGCTCTTTAACGCCACCTACGTTTCCTTCGCCTCCCCTGACATCGCCGAGAGGCTCGCGGGGAGCGCGGCAGGGACGGTGCTGCCGTTCGCTTTCAGCCCTGAGCTGGAATTGATCGTCGATCCTTCACTGCTCGAGAACGACGAGCTCTATTTCAACGCCGCCCGCTTGGATCGCTCCGTCGTCCTGAAAACGCGCGACTATCTGGCGCTGGCCAAGCCGCGCATCGAGGCAATCGTCGAACGTCGCAGATCTTCAGGCACTACATCCGGGTTCGGTTCGTAGAGGGGATCCCGCAGGCGCTCGGCGAAGCCCCACAGCACGCGTCTACCGCGCGATAGGCGACACCGGCCACGCCGAGTGGCTCGCGGGGGAGCTCAAACCGGTCAGACGTTAGGCCGCACCTCGCGTCCAAGATACTCGACGGCTGCCTGGACGCCGCCGCGTCCGTGCGGGATGCCCAGCGCCCCAAGCGCCATCTCGATCGCGCCGAGCACGCCGAATACCATCGGGGCGTTGACGTGACCCATGTGCGCGATCCGGAACGCGCGCCCCTGTAGATCACCAATGCCGCGGCCCAGGACGACGCCACACTTCTCACGACAATAGTCACCGAGCACGCTCGGCTCGAAGCCCTGCACGAGCACCGTGGTCACCGAGTTCGCGCGCTCCTCGGCGCGGACGATATTGAACGCGAGCGCGTCCGCCTCCGCCCAGCGGCTCACCGCGTGCCGCGTAGCCTCCGCGAGCAGCGCGTGGCGGCGGATCGCCCGGTCGAGGCCTTCCTCCAGCAGCATGTCGAGCGCCTTCCGTAAGCCGAAGAGCAGGTGCTCCGGCGGGGTGCCGCCGTACTTCTGGTAGTGCGCTTCGCCGTTGCGGAACGTCCAGTCCCAATAGCGTGTGCGGAGTTCCGCGTGCTGGTGCGCGGCCTGCGCGCGATCGTTGGCGGCGACAAGGGCGAGGCCGGGCGGGGTCATCAGCCCCTTCTGCGAGCCCGCCATCGCGACGTCGATGCCCCACTGGTCCATCTCGAACGGCATGCAGCCGAGCGACGCCACGCAATCCGCCATCAGCAGCGCGGGGTGCCCGACGGACGCGATCGCGCGATGGATCGCCGCGAGGTCGTTGACCACGCCCGACGCGGTATCGATCTGGACGACGAGGATGGCCTTGATCTCACGCGCGGTATCGGCGGCCAGGCGCTGCGCGAGCGCCGCCGGATCGACGGCGCGCCGCGGGTTGCCCTTCAAGATCTCGGCCTTGACGCCCATCATCCGCGCCATGTCGCCCCACCCGAGCGCGAACAGCCCGCTCTCGAGCACCAGCACGGTCTCGCCTCGCGACAACACGTTGGTCAGCGCGGCCTCCCACCCTCCATGCCCGTTCGCGGCATAGATGTAGGTGCGCCCCGTCGTCCGGAAGATCCTCGGCAGATCTTCGAGAAGGCTGCTCGTGACCGCGAGCATGTCGCCGGCATAGATGTCGATGGCCGGTCGATGCATCGCGGCGAGCACCGCGTCGGGAATGTTCGTGGGCCCCGGAATGCTGAGGAACTCGCGCCCCTTGGAGACTGTCATGACGTAGATTCTAAGACAATTGCCCGCCCGCGTGCACTGAACTACTTGTGTCGGGTGCCTTCCAAGAGGATACTCCTGCTGCCTTGGTCCGCATGAGGCGCCCGGAGACATCGGTCTGCACGGAGGAACCTCCCGATGGCGATCATCGATTCCCAGGTCCACTGCTATGACGCGAACACCCCGAAACGGCCCTGGCACAGTGTCCCGAACTGGCCCGACCACGCCACCGGCGACGAGATGGTGGCGGCCATGGACCGGGTCGGCGTCGCCGGCGCGATCTTCATCTCCGCCTTTTCCATGTATCGCTACGACGCGAGCTATGCCGTGGAAGTGCAGCGGGCCCATCCCGGTCGGTTCGCTCTCGTGAAGCCGGTCGATCCGGATGATCCGGCGGTGGCCGATGTCATCGCCGACTGGAAGAAGACGCCGGGCACGGTCGGCATCCGGATCATGATGACGAAGGAAGCGGGGCGCGA
>DASZJM010000666.1:0-3101 GCA_035948165.1 Candidatus Methylomirabilota bacterium | reverse complement strand
CCACCGAACCGACCAGGATAAGGAGCGCGACGACCGATACGAAGGCGAGGGAACTCACACGCGACACAGGGAACCTCCCGGGCTCTGGGCCTGACAGCGCTATCACACGACCAGGGACGGAGCTCGGGCCGAGCCCCGCATATATCGTTGCCTAGGCCTCCTCCACGACTTCCCTTGCCCCCTGGCACACGTTCCACGCCGGCATCCATGTGCTGTGCCGCCCATCGCCTCCGGCGACCACCACCACGAAATGATCGGGATGCGCGACCATCGGCACCATCGCCCGCGGGTCGCGGGTATCGATCCAGGGCGGCCACGGATCGGTCCCGTTGTACACGCGACCGATGAGCTGGCCGACCGGCATCCGCGCATACTCGAAGAGATAGTGGCGGACGTCGCGCTTCGAGAACCCGGCGCTCGCGATCTCGTGCGCGTGTTCAGGTCCCAGCGCGACGATCACGGGGAGCTCGTTGCGGGGGTTCTGGTTGTAGATCGGAGACCCCATGACCCGCATCGAGGCCGCGATCGTCTCGAGCACCCCAATGCCGGCTTCCTGGGTGCCCTCGCAGATCGGATACATCCCCCGAACCGCGATCACCGTGACGGCGCTCGTGGACGTCGGCAGGCCATGCTGCACGTGCAATGGCTCCCACGGGGACCGTTCCTCGTTCTCGGCAAAACAACAGGTGACCTTGCCGGGCCACGCCTGGGTGGACTTTTCCTGACCCCCCGGCTTGGCCCCGCCCAGGTTCCGCATCACCAGGCGCAGGGCCCGACCGATGGTCGCATTGGCGCGAACGTTCCCGCCGAAGCATGCGGTGCCCGCGTTGATCTTCAACCTCGTCGCGATCGGTCCGTTCACGATGACGACGGGCGCCGCGCCACCCGTGGTGCACGCCGTCGAGCCAACGTGGAACTGCGGTTGGAGCACCGCCTTCACGGCGGCCAGCACGACGGGAAAGTAGTCGGGCATGCACCCGGCCATGACCGCATTGGCGGCGACCCGTTCGACGGTCACGACGCCATCCAGAGGCTGCATCCGCCCCAGCACATCGCCGGGGCCTTGCCCCGAGCGGACGAGCATGGCATGGACGAGCTCTTCGGTCGGCGGAACGACCGGAAGGCCATCGGTCCATCCCAAGGCGTCCACGCGCTCGTTGGCGAGGGCAATGTCCGCCTCGATATCGAGGCGCTGCGCGGTCGCCACGGTCGTCACTGCTTCACCAGGGCGAGCGCCACCGCTTCCACGGCTCGGGCGGCCATGTCCTCGACTTCGCTCCTGGTCCGACTGGCCAGGGGGTGGTCGGTGACGACACGCGGGTGATCCGACAGACCCAACACCTTCGCGCGGTCGTCCGCGGCCCCGGTGAACCCGGCCGTAATGATGGTGACCGCCGGCCGGCCTAGCTTCTCGAACTCAACGCTGTCGTGGAGACCCCACGTGATGCAGGCCCCTCAGTCACCGACCCCGTGCACGATCGCATCGCAGGACTCCACGAAGCGCTGAATCACCGCGGGGGGCGACGGAATGGCCGCGTTCAGCTTCTCGTAGCGCTCGGTGATCTCGACGCGGTAGTGCGCTTGGAGCTGCCCCTCGAGCGCCTCGAGGAACTCCGCCGCCATGTGTTTGGAGTTGTTGATGATCCCGATGCGGGCACCCTGGAGCGCCGGAAGACGCGCGGCCAGGGTGTACTCGACGATCACGTCCTGCGCGGTGGGATTGACGATCTTGATCCAGCTTGGCATCGTACCCTCCATCGTCGGCCCGGGAGTCACCCTCGCGGCCGGAGTGAGCGTGTTCGGTGAACGGGAAGGAGTATAGTGATTATTGGTTCCTCAGGCAAGACCTTTTGAAGACGCCATCTCGCCAGCCGTCAGGGCCCGCTCTGCTCGAGCTACGTGCCGATCCCGCGGATCCGACACCGCTCCACTTCAAGCTTCGGAACCTACTGCGCGAGGCGATTCAGACCCTGGAGTATCCAACCGGGAGCCGGCTGCCCCCGGAACGGGACATGTCCGCGCTCTACGGCGTCGGGCGGGTGACGGTCCGGCGGGCGCTCGATGCATTGATGCGCGAAGGCCTCATCCGGCGGACGCGGGGGCGGACCGGCGGGACGTTCGTGCAGGGTCCGGCCTCGGGCGAGCTTCCACCATCTGTCGATGGCCCGTTCAACGTCGTATTGTCGCCGCGAAAGTTTCGGCGGATCGAGATCGACGCCTTCGATATCCGGGCGTGTGGTGTCGACGTCGCGGCGGCTCTCTATCTCCCCGGGGAGACCCCCATTCGCTATATCGAGCGGCGCTTGTTCGGGGCGCTCGGCCCGGTTGCCTTCGTGAGGAACATGCTGCCGCTGTCAATCGGAGAGCGCTTGGAGCGACGTGACCTGAGAACGATGACCCTCTACGACGTTCTCACCCAGAAGCTCAGGGTGAAGATTGCGGAAGTGCGCGATGAGGTGGAGGCGGTCTTGGCGGTCCGCTCGGTCGCCAAGCGGCTCGGAATCAAGACCGGCACCGCCATTCTCTCGATCCGGAGGGTCTACGTCACCGCGGGAGACGAACCGGTAAACCTCACGCTGCTTCTGACTCGTACGGATCGATACAAGACGTCCGTTCGCCTTCGTGAGAGCGCTTTCGACTAAGCCTCCAGACTCGCGACGTCAAGCCGTGACGTATTCGTTCCTCCGGTCCTCACGCGTGGCCGCTTCCGAGCGCTCCGTCGGGTCTCCATATCCGCCCCCGCCCGGGGTTTCCAGGACCAATCGATCTCCCGCCTGGAGCTGGATGGTCCGCTTGCTGTGGATCGGCTGGCCGTTGAGCGTGACGGCACCCGGAGCCCCCGCGCCACCCCCGAAGAGTCCCTGCGCGGGGTGCCGGACCCGGTCGCCTCGCATCGCGAACGTGATCGGGGCCTCGGAATAGCTGGTGATCGCGCAGCGTTGCCCGCAGCCCCCCCGATACCGGCCGGGGCCGCCCGAGTTCGAGATCAGCTGCTTCTCGGTCACCATCATCGGCTTCTCGTTCTCGAAGATCTCGACGGGAGTGCTGGAGATATTGGCCGGGAAGCCGATGACGTTGATGCCGTCCTTGGTCGGGCGCGC
>DASZJM010000665.1:0-3575 GCA_035948165.1 Candidatus Methylomirabilota bacterium | reverse complement strand
CAGTCCGAGGAGGTCACCCAGGAGGTCATGCTCGAGGTCTGGCGGAGTGCGTCCAAGTTCGACGTCGGCCGGGGGAGCGCGACGGCCTGGGTGATGACGCTGGCCCATCGCCGGGCCGTGGACCGGGTCCGGTCCGTGCAGAAGGAAGCCGAACGCGAGCGGCGTGTCGCGACCGCCGAGATCCCGTTCGACGAGGTCATCGAGGCCGTCGAGTCCAGCCTCGAGCGCGAGCGCGTGCGGCGCTGCCTGGGCTCGCTGACCGAGGTGCAGCGCGAGTCGGTCACCTTGGCCTACTACCGCGGCTACACCTACGGCCAGGTGGCCAGCCTGCTCGGCGTGCCGACCGGAACCGTGAAGACCAGGATGCGCGATGCGCTGATCCGGATGCGCGACTGCCTGGGGGTGCCGGAATGAGGTTGAGCATGAAACTGACCAAACAGAGCCAGATACGGGACGCCCACACCCTGGCCGGGGCGTACGCGATGGACGCGGTCTCCGCGCCGGACCGGAAGCGGTTCGAGCAGCACCTGGCGGGCTGCGAGGAGTGCGCCCAGGAGATCGCGAGCCTGCGCGAGGCCACCGCCCTGCTCGGTACCGCAGCGGCCGAGGCCGTGCCCGCGGGCCTGAAGGACCGGATCATGGCGGCCGCCGCGGTGACCCGGCAGCAGCCGCCCGCCGACGAGACCGAGCCGGTGCCGCTCGCACGCGGCACACGGGCCAGGGCCGGGATCTGGTTCCGTTCGCTGGCCTGGCCCGGCCGCCTGACCCTGGCGACGGCCGGCGCGGCTGCCGCGGCCGTGCTCGCGGTCGCCGTCGTGTTCGGCATCGCCAACGGCAGCATGCAGCAACAGATCGACCAGGCCCAGGCCAGCAGCCAGCAGATCGCCGTGGTGCTGACCGCGCAGGACGCCCATATGGCCACCGGGACGGTGGCCGGCGGCGGCACCGCCACCATCGTCATGTCCCACTCCCGGCACGCGCTGGTCTTCACCGCCCAGGGCCTGCACGTGCTGCCCGCCTCACGCGTTTACGAGCTGTGGCTCATCGGCCCGGCCGGAAGCCGGTCGGTCGGCATGCTGCCCGCGGGCAGCCACGGCATGACCGGCCCGGTCATCGCCTCCGGCCTGCGCCCGGGGGACCACCTGGCCCTGACCGCCGAACCCGCGGACGGCAGCGCGCGCCCCGACACCGCGATGATGCTCGACATGGCCCTGTAAAACTCTCTAGCCATCGATGTCCATCGGCCCGGCCCCGTTCGTCGTGATAGTGATGGATCCCGGGAGGTAGCCGATGAAATACATGCTGATTCACACCATCGACCCGAACGCCGAGCACAGTACGGACGGCATGCCCACGTTCGATTCCTGGCTGGACGAGGTGCTGGCCAGCGGGGTCAGCTTGCACGGTGACCGCCTCCGCGACGTCAGCGACGCCACCACCGTGCAGGTCCGCAACCGCGAGGTGCTGGTCAGCGACGGGCCGTTCGCCGAGACCAGGGAGCAGATCGCCGGCTACGACGTGATCGAGTGTGCCGATCTTGATGAGGCGATCGAGATCGCGGCCAAGCACCCGACCGCCTGGCAGGGCACGATCGAAGTCCGCCCGATCCAGGGCGACCGATGCGGCAGCTCCTGATACCCATGTATCGTGCTTTGTCGTGAGTGAGGGGACCGGCTGGGTCGGCAGGCTCAGGCGCGTGATGAACGCCCGCATGGAGGAGATGAGCTTCCGGTCGGGCGTTGCCGTCTTCGTCGGCGTCCTGGCCCTCACCGGGATGGGCATCGCGCTCACGGTCACTCTGGGTGGCGGCCACCGAGCCGCCGCGGCGCCGCTCACGGCGTCGACGAGCCTCACCCCGAGCCCGGTGGCATCCCCGGGGTCTGCCTCCGCGGCGCCCTCACCGTCGGCCAGCCCCTCGGCCATCCGGGACGCGCCGGGATCAGCCCCGGCGCCCACTAATGCAGACGCACCCCAGCCCGAGACGACGACGCAGGCGCCCTCTCCACGGCCTTCCCCAGCCTCGTCCTCTCCGTGGCCGACGCCTAGGCCGCCGTTCTCGCCCGCACCAAACCCGGTTCGGCATAGCCCGCCGCCCGGGTGGCCCCCGGGGTGGCCATGGCCCCTGTAGCGGCGTGATCTACCGCTCCTGGGTTACCTCCAGGTCGAGTGGCAGCTCGGCTGTGATGCGCGTCCCCGCCCCCGGTGGGCTCTCGATCGAGATCGACCCGCCGAGCGCCTCGACGCGGTCGGTCAAGCCGACCAGGCCCGAACCGCGGCTTCGATCGGCTCCGCCGATGCCGTCGTCGCGGATGGACAGCATCAGACGGCCATCGCGAGGCGTCACCGAGATATCGATCCGTGACGCCTGCGCGTGCTTGGCCGCATTGGCCAGAGCCTCTGACATGACGTAGTACGCCGCCACCTCGATCGGTGCAGGCAGTCGCCTATCCATCCTGAGGTCCAGCGCGACGGGAATTGCCGACCGACGCGCGAGTGTTCGCAGCGCCGGCGCGAGCCCTCCCTGCGCGAGGATCGCCGGATGGATCCCGCGCGAGAGCTCCTGTAGCTCCTCGACCGCTCCGGCCAGCCCGGTCGCGATCCGGGAAAGCTCCGAGCGAAGGTCGCTCAGGTCGGAAGGCAGATTGGACTGCGCGGCGCGCACCGCCAACCTGAGCGAGACTAGCCGCTGCTGGGTGCCGTCGTGGAGGTCTCGCTCGATCCGCCGCCGAGCATCGTCTGACGCGGCCACGATGCGTCGGCGCGACGCGGCGAGCTCGGACTTGCTCTCGGCATTCGCGATTGCCGTGGCGACGAGCTCGCCGACTTTCTCCACGCGTTCCTCTGCATCGGGCGGGAGTTCCTCGCTGGCCGCCACGACCATTGCACCCCAGAGACGGCCCTCCACCACGATCGGGCTGGCAACGGTACACGCGATGCCGGGGCGTCCAGAGCCTGCGGAAATGGGTCCGCCGACGGACGCCGAGTAGGTTCCGCTCATCCGGGCCGAGCGTCCAGTGTGATAGACGCGTGCGCTGGCGCCCGTATCGTCGAAGCTCCAGCGCGCTCCGGCAAACTCGGCGGCGACCTGTTGCGCGGCGCCAACGAGGACGATCGCCTGATCCTCGGGGTCGAATCGGACGACCGCTGCTACGTGGGTGGCGAACAGCTGACCGACTTCGTCGCTCACCGCCGAGAAGATCTCGGCAGGCCGTCCGCCCTCCGCCACCAGCGTAGCCACGCGTCGCAACGCCGCTTGCTCGTCGGCTAGCCGCGCGAGCGCCTCGCGGGCCTCGGCCCTCGCGATCGCCGTGGCTAGGAGCTCGGTAAAGTCGGAGAGGCCTGCTTCGATGCCTTGCGGCAAACGCGCCCCTCCCGGGTTGGCGACACAGATGACTCCCCACGGTCGGCTGTCGACGAGGATGGGGACGCCGACAGCCGAGCGTATCGACCATGCCCGCATGGCGGCGGCGGACGTGCTTTGCAGATCCGTGTAGTCCTCGATCCTCGCCGCGCGCCCCGTTTCGAGCACGGTCGCTCCCAAGCTCGGTCCGTCGAGCGGCCACCTGCTGCCCACC
>DASZJM010000664.1:0-2497 GCA_035948165.1 Candidatus Methylomirabilota bacterium | reverse complement strand
ACGTACACGAGCGCGAGCTTCTGAAGGTGCCAGGGGCGAATCTGCGGCGGCCGACTCGGCGCCGGATGCCGGTCAGCGCCTCCGACCGGCGTGACGTCCGGACGGCTCACCGGGCCGGCCCCTTCCGGGCGTGGGACGGGGCGGCACGACGTGCGGCCAGTTCCCGGAATGCCCAGCCGGCCAGCATCATCTGGACGGTCTGCTTCGCGGCGGGCGTCAAGCGCTTCCCGGTGCTGACCTTCGGTGCGCCCGGCGGGACCTGTTGGCCCGCTCGGACGCCCTGGGGAACTCGCGGGGATGGCGGGCACGGAGCCGGGAGGGAGCTTCCGACTGCCGGCCCCCCCGGTCGCTCGACTTTGGGAGTACCGGATCCTAGACTATGGCTATGGGGTCGCATGCGGGCATCATAGCCGGTGCCATGCAACTTGTCAATGACTTCGGGAAGTAAGTTACAGCATGCGGCGTCGTTTGTCTTTGAAGGTTCCGGCCGGCGGCGGATGCCGCCGGACACCAGGGCGAGCGTTCCGGGAGGACGCCTTCGTCGACGCGATCTCTCGGAAGAACGTCGAGCTCACCATGGTCGGGATCGATCCGCAGCGGGAGTGTCGTCATCGCCCAGGTCCAGAGCACGGACGCCGTCAAGTCGCGGGGGCGATGTCCAACCTGGAGTCGGCGGCAGTCGATGTCCTGCCTTCGGCACCCAGACCCTAGGTTCGCGATCAGCGCAGCCGGGAACGGTCAGCGCGTGGCCGCGCCCTTCTCGTCCTCCACCAGCTTCCGTAGCTTCTTGATCGTGTCCACGAGGCTCTCCCGCTCGGCCCCGAGGGTGGCAAAGCCCGGCAGGATGGTCCGCACCGCGATCGCGTAGGTGACCAGGCTGCCGCCGTCAGCCGGGTCCACTTGCCAGTACCCGGTGTTCTCCCTGAAGAAGTTGTTGGCGTGGCTGGTGTCGAGACGCCAGTCGATCCGGCGCCGAACCGGATCCGGGTACTTGATCATGTAGAAGCCAAAGGAGAACGGACCGACGCCCACCTCGTAGCGGACCAGGGCGTGTTGCGCATCGACCTCCACCGGTTCGGCGCTGACGACCCGCGGGTAGTAGCGGGGATGGCCGCGATAGTCGACGAGCACGGGCCACACGCGCTCCGGGGCGGCCCGCACGAAGGCGACCGCGGTTCCGCCACGGGCGGATTCGCTCGCGCCGGGCGGCAGGATGTCGAGTACGATCACCTCGCCGGCGGCGAGGCGGTGCTGCTGTTCCGCGGACAGGCCGAGAGGCGTCGCGCCCGATGCGGCGGCGAGGCCGAGGGCCATGGAGACCAGGGCGAGGGTGGTGGCCCGTGCTCGGCATGCGGTTCGATCCAGGCGCCGAGAGCTATGGGCCGTCACTCTGGCACCTCACCCCTGAGCGCGGATCTCTTCCACCATCTTGTGGGCGATGTACCGACCTATCGTGTAGACGGTGTAGCAGGGATTCACGCCCAGGGATGTCGGGAAGATGGAGGAGTCGGCGACGTACAGGCCTTCCACGTCCCAGGAACGACCTCGCGAATCCACTACGTCGCGCCGGCCGTCGCCGCCCAGCGCGCACCCGCCCATGGGGTGACCGCTCGTGATCTGGATGCGCTGCTGGCTCACCAGATCGAGGGTCAAGGCGGCGTCGATCTCCTCGGGCCCGTTCAAGATCAGGGGCCGATGGCTGTTGAAGAAGACGCGGCGGCCCCCGGCGGCGAACATGATCCGGGCGCCTGTCCGGAGTGAATCGAGCCACCCGGGATAGTCCTCCTCGGCCAGGGTGTACTCGAACCCATTGGGCGTGACGCGTCCGACGGGCCGATCGCGGAACATCACCGCCAGCGTCATGGTCTGGTTGAAACGCTTCATGAAGGCCTGGTGGCTCTCGGCCGACTCGTACGGCACGAGCTGAGCGTGGGCCAGCGGGTGGTTCAGCATGCCCTCCAGCGCATAGCGCACGTGGTCCTTGGCGGGATCCGCCGCCGCCTGATCGTCGACGTCGTACTTCTTCACGAAATAGCCCATGGGCGGTGTGGCGGCGGATGGAAAGATGGCGTCGTCGAAGTCGGCGCAGAAGGTGATGGTGGCATGGGTCGAGAAACGCTCCCCCACCGCCTGCTCCGATCCCTTCGAGGCCCGCAGGCGCGGCACGCCGCTCCGCATGAGGATGCGCGGTGACGAGAAGGGCCCGGCGGCCAGCACCACGCGCCGCGCCCGGATCTCGACTTGCTCGCGGTTGGTGCCGCGCGAGTCGGTCAGGTACGCCACCACCCCGGTCGCCCGGTGTGTGCGCCCGCCTCGGCCGTCGTCGGGAAGCGGCTCGAGGAGCACTTCATCCACGCGACAGTTGGCCAGCACCTGGGCGCCGCGCCTCGCCGCCATGGGCAGGATCATGTTCAGCGGGGTGAGCTTGCGATTGTAGCGACAGCCCAGATCGCAGTAGCCGCACCCGATGCACTGATGGGCGTTGCGCTGGGTCGGG
>DASZJM010000663.1:0-4440 GCA_035948165.1 Candidatus Methylomirabilota bacterium | reverse complement strand
CGTGGGCCATCCGCGGCAGCGCGAGGTCGTCGACGTAGCGGCCGCGCCCGGTGAGGAGACGCGGGTCGTCCGGCCGCTTGAGACGGGCTCCGACGTGACGGGCGGTCATGACCTGTTCCGGATGGCGAACGCCGCGAGACGTGATCTGCGCAAAGGTGCGGCATGGTAACACGATTGACACACTCCGGACGGGCTCCTATGATACCGGCCACCCGTCCCCCGAACCGCCGTGCTCACTCAACGTAGAGGAGGCCATCCCATGGATCGCCGCTCCTTCCTGGCAACCACCGCGGCCGGCGCCGCCGCCCTGTCGTTCCCGGCCATCCTTCGGGCGCAGAGCAAGGATCCGTTCCGGGTCGGCTGCCCGCTGCCCCTCACCGGCCCGTTCGCCGCCCTCGCGGCCGACATGCAGCGCGGCGCCCAGCTCGCAGAGACGGAGCTGAACGCGAAGGGTGGAGTGATGGGGCGCAAGGTCGAGGTGCTCTTCCGCGACGACCAGCTCAAGCCGGCGGTGGGCGCCCAGCGCACGAAGGAGCTCATCGAGAACGACAAGTGCCAGTTCATCGTGGGCGGCCTCGCCGCGCACGTGCAGATGGCCATCAACGAGCAGACCAAGAAGTCCAAGGTGCTCTACATCTCCACGAGCCAGTCCGACGAGATCAGCGCCAAGCCCGACACGAGCCCGATCACCTTCCACGAGGCGCTGAACCCCACCATCACCTGCCGGGTGCTGGGGAAGTGGGCGGCCGAGAACCTGGGCAAGAAGTGGTGGATCATCTACGCGGACTACGCGTGGGGCAAGCAGTGCAACCAGGTGCTGCAGGACGCGCTCAAGAAGTCGGGCGGCACCCTGCTCGGCGCCACCCCCTATCCGCTCGGGTCGGCCGAGTTCTCCGCGCACCTGCCCAAGATCCAGGCCGCGAAGCCGGACGTCCTCATGAACGTGGCGCCCGGGGCGGACAACATCGCGCTCCACAAGCAGGTGATCAGCTTCGGGATGAAGAAGGACATGAAGATCGCCCAGCCGCTCCTCTGGATCTCCTACCTGAAGGAGGGCGGGCCCGAGCTCTACCAGGACGTCTACGGCGCGGTCAACTGGTACTGGGAGCTGCAGGACTCCATCCCCACCGCCAAGAAGTTCGTCGACGCGTCGATGAAGAAGTTCAATCTCCCGCCCGGTGACTACGGCGCCTACTCCTACAGCGGCGTGCTCGAGGTGGCCCGCGGCACGGAGCTGGCCAAGTCCACCGACGCGGAAGCGGTCGCCAACGCGCTCCGCAAGAGCCCGACCTACGACCACTTCAAGGGCAAGCAGTGGTGGCGGGCCTGCGACAACAAGTCGTTCCAGGACCTCTGGATCGTCAAGGGCCGGGACAAGGTCAAGGGCGACTGGGGCCTGATGGACGTCGTCACCAAGGTGGGCGCGAACGAGGAGTACGACCGCACCTGCGCCGAGAAGGGCTTCGCCTAGCCCGGTGCCCGAGCTCTCCACGCTCCTGGCACAGGTCTTCACCGGCCTCGTGCTCGGGATGATCTACGTCCTGCTCGCCATCGGCCTGTCGCTGATCTTCGGGCTGATGACGGTGGTGAACTTCGCCCACGGCGCGCTGTTCATGCTGGGGGCGTACTTCGGCGTCTTCGTGCTCACCTACACCAAGAGCTTCTGGGTGGCCCTCATCGTGGCGCCCCTCATGGTGGGAGCTTTGGGGCTCCTGATGGAGCGCTTCCTCATCCGGCGACTCTACGGGCGCTCGCCCGACGACCCGCTGCTGCTCACCTTCGGCCTCTCGCTGATCCTGGTCGAGGGGGTCAAGGTGCTGTGGGGCAAGATCGGGCTCACCCTCGACCCGCCGCGGGCCCTGGCCGGCGCGGTGAACCTGGGCTTCATGTCCTTCCCGGCCTATCGCATCTTTCTGATCGGCGTCACGGTGGCGGTGCTGATCGGCCTCTACTTCTTCCTCGGGCGCACCAACATCGGCCTCATCATCCGCGCGGGCTCGCGCGACCCGCTGATGGTCCGCGCGCTCGGCATCGACCTCGGGCGCGTGTGGCTGGTCGTCTTCGGCATCGGCACCGCGCTGGCGGGGCTGGCCGGCATCCTGGCCGGCCCGATGCGGGGCGCCTACGCGGAGATGGGGGTGACCATGGTGATCGAGTCATTCGTGGTCATCGTGGTGGGCGGCATGGGCAGCCTGCTCGGCGCGGTGGTGGCGGGCCTGCTCATCGGGCAGGTGGTGGGCCTCACCACCCTGTTCATCCCGAAGGCCGCCGAGATCATGGTCTTCGTGGTGATGGCGGTGGTGCTGCTGGTGCGGCCGAGCGGGCTCTTCGGCGAGGCCGGGCTGGCCGAATGAGCGCGCTCCGCGCGATCGCCGCGCGGGTGGCCGCGCACCCGTTGCTCGCCTTCTGGATCTTCTTCGCGCTCTTCCCCTTCATCGTGCCCAACCGCACGATGGCCACCCAGGTGCTGATCTTCGGCCTGCTCGCCATGGGCTTCAACCTGCTCTACGGCTATACCGGCCTGCTCTCCTTCGGCCACGCCGCCTACTACGGCCTCGGCGCCTACGGCTGCGGCATCGCGCTCGCCAAGCTGCACGTGGGCTCGCTCTGGCTCGGGCTCGGCGCCGGCTTCCTCCTCGCCGCCCTCGGCGGCCTCGTCATCGGCTTCTTCTGCCTACGCCGGCGCGGCATCTACTTCGCGATGCTGACGCTGGCCTTCGCCCAACTCCTCTACTTCATCGGCTTCCACCTGGCCGACGTGACCGGCGGCGACGACGGCCTGCGTGGCATCCCCCAGCTCGCCCTGGGCCTGGGCCCCTGGCGCTACTCGATCGAGACCACCATTGGTTTCTACTACTTCGCCTACGTGCTGGTCGGGCTCGCGGTGCTGGCGTTGCGCCGTATCCTCGACTCGCCGTTCGGGGCGGTGCTCCAGGCCATCCGCGAGAACAGCAGCCGCGCGGTGGCCTGCGGCTACGACGTCGACCGGGTGAAGCACCTGTCGTTCGTCTTCTCCGCCTGCTTCGCCGGGCTCGCCGGATCGCTCGACGCCCTGCGGCTCACCGTCGTGCCGGTCGAGTCGCTATACTGGACCACCTCGGGCCAGGTGGTCATGATGACGCTCCTCGGCGGGGCCGGCACCTTCTTCGGCCCCTTCGTGGGCGCCGCCACCTTCCTGGTGCTGGAGGAGCGGCTGAGCCTCGTCCTCGAGTCCTGGCCCCTGGTGATCGGCACGATCTTCTCCGCGTTCGTCCTGTTCCTCCCCAAGGGGATATGGGGCACGCTCACAGGAGGCATCCATGGCCGTCAAAGTGCTTGAGCTCCACCACCACG
This sequence comes from Candidatus Methylomirabilota bacterium, assembly GCA_035948165.1. Lineage (GTDB taxonomy): Bacteria > Methylomirabilota > Methylomirabilia > Rokubacteriales > CSP1-6 > CAMLFJ01. Next base: position 1,107 of record DASZJM010000663.1, on the reverse strand, counting down.
GTATCCGCGTCGGTCCTTCGCCCGCCGAGGTGAAGAAGGCCTACGGCTTCTACCACGACGTGCTCGGCCTCACAGCCGATCAGGGCCGCCCGGTTATTCCAACCATCGACGGCTACTGGATGGACGTGGGCGGAACTGCTCAAATCCATCTTATGGGCGTGGATGGCCAGTCCAAGTTCGCCCAGGGGCCGGACAAGGATCCGTCGCGGCCGCACGTGGCCCTCGCGGTGCCCGACATCCAGGAGGCCAAGGCCGAGCTGGACCGCCTGGGCGTGGAGCACTGGGTGACCCGCGGCGTGGTGGGTCCGGAGTCGCAGCAGATCTTCATGTACGATCCGTTCGGCAACATGATCGAGCTGCACCAGGCCGGAACCTGCCGCTGCGTCACCGGCAACCGCCAGCCGGTCAAGGGCATGAGTTAGCCGACCGCATGGTCAGCACGGCCCAGAAAGCCATCCTCGCCCGGGTCGACCAGCTCACGCGGGAGCAGATCGCGCCGCGGGCGGCCGAGTACGACGCGGCGGGCGCCAACCCGATCGACTCGTGGCGGGTGCTCGGGCGGGATGGCTTTCTGGCCTCGTGCATCCCGACCGCGCACGGCGGGCTCGGCCTCGACATGCCGACCTACATCGGGGTGATCCGCACCATCGCCCGTGGGTGCGCCAACACCGCCATGACCGTGCACATGCACTCGACGGTGATGCGCTTCATCGACGCGCTCGGCACGGAGGCGCAGAAGCGCCGCTACTTCGCCGAGGTGGTCGAGCACGGCCGGCTCTTCGGCAGCTGGGGCAGCGAGCCGGCGGTGAGCCTCTCGCGCACCTTCCTGATGGAGACGGTGGTGTGCCAGGACGGCGACCACTATGTGGTCGACGGGGTGAAGCACTTCTGCACCATGGCCCTCGGGGCCTCGCGCTACATGGTCTGGTGCGCGCTCGAGGGCGGCACCGACATGGGCAAGGCCCTGCTCCAGGTGCTGGTGCCGGCCGACGCCGCCGGCATCGCCACCGACGGCAAGTGGAACACGCTGGGCATGCGCGCGACCTTCAGCCCGTCGGTCACGTTCGCCGGGGTCCGGGTGGCGAAGGACGCCGCGCTCGGCGACCC
>DASZJM010000662.1:0-1906 GCA_035948165.1 Candidatus Methylomirabilota bacterium | reverse complement strand
CGCCAGCTCCTGGAGCACATCGAGCACACGCCGGTGCAATGACCGATCCGGGCCCCGCGCTCACGCTGAGCCGGATGCTCGACCGCACCGCCGAGCGGTATCCCGATCGCGAGGCGGTGGTGTTCCGGGCCGAGCGGGTGACCTACCGCGACCTCAAGCGACGGGCCGACGATTTCGCCCGCGGTCTGCTCGCGCTGGGCCTGGGCCCGGGAGACCACGTGGTGCTGTGGATGCCGAACTGCGTGGAGTGGAACGTCGCCGCGCTCGGCATCGCCAAGATCGGGGCGGTGACGGTGACCTGCAACAGCCGCTACAAGGCCCTCGAGGTCGACTACGTGCTGCGGCAGTCCGAGGCCCGCGCCCTCGTCATGGTGGACCGGTTCGCGGCCGCGTCGGTCGACTACCTGGAGATCCTCGAGGAGGTCCGGGCGGGGCGGCGGGGGCCCTCGCCGCTCCGCCACGTGATCGTGCTCGGCGAGCGGCGCCCCGCCGACGCGGTCGGGTTCGCGGAGGTCGAGCGCGGCGGCCGGTCATCCAGCGGGCGCGGGCTCGACACCATCGCGGTGCGGCCCGACGACCCGGTGGCGATGCTCTACACCTCCGGGACGACCGGCGAGCCGAAGGGCTGCCTGCTGTCCCACGGCAACGTGTACTTCAAGACGCGCGTGTACGTGGATCTGCACCGCTGGACCGCCGAGGATCGATACCTGGTGCCGGTGCCCTACTTCCACATCTTCGGCTCGATGGGTGGGATCGCGGCCAACTGCCTGGTCGGATCGACCCAGGTGGTCATGGACATGTTCGACCCGCTCGAGGCGATGCGCCTGATCGAGGCGGAGCGGGTGACGATCTTCTCGGGCGTGCCGACCATGTTCATCACGATCCTCGGTCATCCCGCGCTCGGCCGGCACGATCTGCGCTCGCTGCGCACCGGCTCGATCGGGGCCGCGCCGGTGCCGGTCGGGATCATGCGGCGGATCATCGATCCGGAGCGCGGCCTCGGCATGGACGCCCTGGTGGTGTACGGGCTCACCGAGGCCACCGGCGGGACCCACTGGACGCGCTCCGGCGACCCGATCGAGAAGCGGGTGGCGACGGTGGGGCTCGCGACCGACGACATCGAGGACCGGGTGGTCGACCCCGCGACCGGCGTGCCGCGGGGGCCGGGTGAGGAGGGCGAGCTCTGCGTGAAGGGGCCGACCCTCATGCTCGGCTACTACAACAAGCCGGAGGCCACCGCCCAGAAGATCCGCGACGGGTGGCTGCACACCGGGGACATGGCGGTGAAGGACGCCGACGGGTACGTGCGGATCACCGGGCGGCTCACCGACATGATCATCGTGGGCGGCTTCAACACCTACCCGGCCGAGATCGAGGACTTCCTCCTCCGCCATCCGAAAGTGCTGGACGTCTCGATCGTGGGCGTGCCCGATGAGATCATGGGCGAGGCGGTCATGGCCTTCGTGATCCCGCGGGACGGGCACGCGCTGAGCGCGGAGGAGGTGCAGGCCTTCGCGCGCGGGAAGATCGCCAACTTCAAGGTCCCGAAGTACGTGGAGATCGTCGACCGCTTCCCGCTCACCGGCTCCGGGAAGGTGCAGAAGTTCAAGCAGAAGGAGTACGCGGTCGAGAAGTACCGCCTCGCCGGGCCGCGCTGAGCGGGCGCCGCGCGGGCGCTCAGGCGACGGGGCGGTCGGCCGAGCGGGCGCGGGCCGTCTCGAAGACGTCGAGCGGCATCGCGAGGAACGTGGTCACCACGTCGGGGTCGAAGTGGGTGCCGGCGGCGATCCGGATCCGCTCGCGCGCGTCGGCCATCGGGATCGCTTTCGAATAGGGGCGATCGAAGGTCAGCGCGTCGAAGGCGTCGGCGACCGCGAAGATCCGGGCGCCCAGCGGGATCGCGGAG
>DASZJM010000661.1:0-6399 GCA_035948165.1 Candidatus Methylomirabilota bacterium | reverse complement strand
ATCACCGGCAAGGACTGGATGAAGCCGGAGCTGCAGGCGCGCTACCGCGGGTGGTTCTGCTGGTTCCTCGAGCGGAAGATCGCGGCGACCGATTCGCGATGAGCCCGAGCCTGGTCCTGCTCCCCGCGATGCTCTGCGACGGCGATCTCTATGCCCCGCAGACCGAGAGCTTGCGGGATCTGGTCGAGTCGCGGCCCCTCGTCGTGGCCGCGGCCGACATGACGGAGGCGGTGGCCCGCGTCCTCCAGCAAGCTCCGGCTCGCTTCGTGCTGGCCGGGACATCCTACGGCGGGAGCCTCGCGCTCGAGGTCGCGCTCGCGGCGCCGGATCGGGTCCTCGGCCTCTGGCTGATGGGATGCAACCCGGGAGCGCCTCGCGACCCCGAAGGTGCCGATCGCCTTCGCCAGCGGGTCCAGGCGGGTGAGTTCGCGGCCGTCGTCGCGGAGCTCGGTGATCGATCGGTCTTTGCGGCCGGTCCGAACGCGGCCACCGCCAGAGAGACGTTCCGGACCATGGCCCGGCGCCTGGGAGCGGAGACATTCCTGCGCCAGCACGCCACCCTGTTCGGGCGTCAGGATCGCCGGGGCGCCCTCGCCCGCATCGAGTGCCCGACGCTCCTGACGTGGGGTCGCGAGGACGCCTTCAGCGACGTCGGGCACGCTTCCCTGATGGCCTCGCGCATACCGAACGCCGAGCTCGTCGTCCTCGACGCGTGTGGCCACTTGCCGACGCTAGAGCAGCCCGCGGCCATCACCAAGGTCGCGCGGCCCTGGCTAGAGCGTATCGAGGCCGGCGCATGAGCGGCGCCACCGGTTCGACGGGACCCTACGGCGAGCTCATCACCACCACGCTCCGCGTGCTCACCTGGAACGCGTGGGGCCGGTTCGGGCCATGGGAGGCGCGCGAGACCGCGCTGATCCGGACCCTCGAGGCGCTCCAGCCTGACGTGATCGCGCTCCAGGAGTGCTGGCTCGACCGGGGCGGCGGGACCCAGGCGGCACGACTCGCTAAGGCACTTGGCTATCACGCCGCGTACGGCGGCGGCACCTTCCTCGCTGAGGACTGGGCAACCGGATCCGGGCTCCTCTCACGGTGGCCGATCGAACTCCACGAGTATCGCGAGTTTCCGGCGCCCGTGCCCAACGTCTGGGGTGGATCCGCCCTCTTCGGGCGCATCACCGGCCCGCGGGGGAGCCTGTCCGCCTTCTCGGTCGCCCTCGACTGGCCGCCCGACGCCAGCGCGGCCCGACAAGCCTCGGTGAGGCAGCTCGTCGCCTTCGTCCTCGAGGTCGCCGGGCCCACGTTCCCGACGATCATCTGCGGGGACTTCAACGCGCCCCCCGACGCGGACGAGCTGCGCATGCTCACCGGGCGCGCGGCCACGGCCGCGCCCGGTTTTGCCCTCTTCGATGCCTGGGAGATGGCCGGCGCCGGCAGCGGTCACACCTGGGCCCGAAGCAACCCGTGGACGGTTCCGGTGCTGTTGCCAGACCGGCGGATCGACTACGTCCTGGTGGGCCGCCCACGCCGGGGCGGGGCGGGCCACGTGGTTCGCTGCTCCCTCGCGGGGACGGAGCCGGTCGCCGGCGTCGTCCCGTCCGATCACTACGCTGTTTTCGCGGATCTCCGATACTAGCAGGCGATACTAGCGGACCAGCGCCGGACGTCATGATCATGCTCCTCGATCTGATCGCGCTGCTGTGCATCGGACTCTTCGCGGGGGCCGCGCTCTACGTCACCCTCGTCGAGCACCCCGCGCGGCTTCGGTGCGGCACCGCGCTCGCGATCGCCGAGTTCGGCCCGAGCTATCGGCGCGGGGCGGTCATGCAGGCCTCTCTCGCCGCGCTGGGCGGCCTGGCCGGGGTGGGAGACTGGGCCCGCGGCCACGGCGTCCTCCCCCTCGCCGCCGGCCTCCTGATGGCGGCGGTCATCGCCTTCACCCTGGTGGTCATCCTGCCCACCAACAAGCGCCTGCTGGACCCCGCCCTCGATTCCGGCTCCGCCGAGGCGGCCACGCTCCTCGCGCGCTGGGGTCACCTCCACGCGGTGCGCACCCTGCTGGGCGCCGCCGCGCTCCTCCTGCTCGGCCTCCATCTGGTCGGGGCGCGCTGATCCGTGGCGCCCGGCACGGGAAGCGGCGGGCTGACCCCGGAGCGCTTCGCGCGCGGCATGACGTTCGAGCAGTACATGCACTTCATGGGCACGCGGGAGAATCTCGAGCGGGAGGCCGGCTGGTGGCGCGGGACCGTGCGCATGGACTGGAGCGGGCCCCTGCGCGCGTGGTACGAGAACTTGCGGCTCCGCGACGATCAGATCGCCGCGGTCCGCTGGCTCGCCGCGCAGCCCCACGGTCCCGCCAAGGTCCTCGCGATCTCAGAGGAGTGGTCGTCGGACTGCCGCCGCGACGTCACCATCCTCGGGCGGCTCGCGGAGGCGGGCCCGCTCGAGCTGCGCGTCTTCTCCCGGGACGGTCAGCGAGTGGGACGTGCCCCGCGGGCCGACCCGGCGGAGTCGCCCAACGCGGATCTCATGAACGCGTTCCTGCGGGAGCGGGACGGGCAGACGTATCAGTCGATCCCGGTCGTGGCCTTCTACACGCGCGACTTCGAGTACCTCTACCACTACACCGAGCGGCCGGCGATTTACCACGCGGCCGACCTGTCCGCCGCGATGCAAGTGGCCCATCCGGGCGAGGGCCGCGAGGAGGCGTGGGAGCGCTTCCTGCGCGAGTGGGGCGCGATGCAGCAGTCGCCCATCTTCAAGGTCTGGGCCTTCGCCGCGATCGACGAGATGCTCTCCGCGCTGTACGAGCGGCACGTGGCCCGGCTCGCCGGGGCCGGGGCATGACGCGGGCGCGCTTTCGGGATATCTTCGTCGCGTGAACGGGGCCATCCTCTTCGCGATCCTCTCCGGCCTGTCCGCGGCCACCTGGACCATCTGCCTGAAGCTCGGCGCTTCCCGAATCAGCGCGGTGCTCGGGGCGATGGTCATCACCGGGGTCGCCTTCCTGGTCAACTCGATCGCGCTACTGGCCATGCGGGCCGGCGGGCACGACCTCGTCGTCTCCCGCCAGGGGCTGTGGCTGCTCGCGGCGGCCGGCATCGCTGCCTCCGGCGTCGACATCTTCGGCCTCCTCGCCTACGAGCGCGGCCTGCGGGTCACCTCGTCGTTCCTCATCGGCGGCACCTCCACCGTGGTGGTCCTGCTGGTGGGCTTCCTCGTGCTCCAGGAGCCGTTCACCTGGGGCCGGCTGGCCGCGATCGGGATGATCGTCGGCGGCACCCTGCTCTACCAGCTGCAGGGGCGCTAGGGCGAATGGCGCGGCCCTTCCTCGAGGGCACCGACGTGGCCCGCAGCTTCGGAGGCCTCCGCGTCCTCCACCGGGTGAGCTTCGCGGTGGCCGAGGGCGAGATCGTGGCGCTCATCGGGCCGAACGGCGCGGGCAAGACCACGCTGTTCAACCTGATCGGGGGCCTGCTGCGGCCGTCGGCCGGCTCCATCCGGATGGACGGCCGTGAGATCAGCGCGACGCCGGCCTACCGGATCGCCCGCGGCGGCGTCGGGCGCACCTTCCAGACCCCGCGGCCCTTTCTCGACCTGACCGCGGCCGAGAACGTGGCGGCGGCCGCCCTCTGGAGTGAGCGGCCGGGCGGTACACCGGCGGAGCTGCTGGCCCTCGTGGAGCTGGGCGAGCAGGCGGCGGTGCCGGCGCGCCGGCTCACCGGCGGGCGCCGGAAGCTGCTGGAGCTGGCCATGGCGCTGGCCATGCGCCCGCGCGTGATCCTCCTGGACGAGCTGCTGGCCGGCCTTACCCCGACCGAGAGCGCGCGCGCCACCGCCATCCTCCGTCGCATCCGCGACGAGCGCGGGGTCGGGCTGTTCTGGGTCGAGCACGTGATGAAGGCCATCATGGCCACCGCCGAGCGGCTCATCGTGCTGCACCACGGCGAGGTCATCTGCGAGGGAGCGCCCGCCGCGGTGGCGCGCGACCCCCGGGTGCTCGAGGCGTATCTCGGCGAGGCGATCGCGTCCTGACCGGTATCACTCCACCTCTTCCTGGCAAGGAGGCCATGGACATGACGATGCGCAGACGGCAGTTCCTCACGACGGCGGCGGCGGGTGCGGCCACTATTCCGCTCTGGCGCGGTCGCGCGCGGGCCCAGGCCAAGGCGGTCCGCATCGGCTACGCGATCTCGGCCACCGGGCCGTACGCGGTCGGGGCGGGCATCACCCAGGCGCCCAACTACACGCTCTGGCAGGACCAGGTCAACGCGCGCGGCGGGCTCGCGGTCAAGGGCGAGGGCCGCCGGCCCATCGAGTTCGTCTCGATCGACGATCGGAGCGAGATCGAGACCGCGGTGCGCTTCTACGAGAAGCTCGCCACCGACGACAAGGTCGACCTCATGCTCCCGCCGTGGGGCTCGGCGATGAACTTCGCGGTAGCCCCGGTGGCCACCAAGCACGGCTACCCGATGATCGGGCCCACCGCGATCTCGGGCAAGTTCAGGGAGCTGGCGCTGCCCTACTTCTACACGATGCTCGTGCAGCCGGAGCCGCAGATGCAGGCGGTGGCGGCCAAGCTCAAGGACCTGCGCGAGCAGGGCAAGATCAAGAAGGTGGCGGTGGCCTACGTCAACGACCTCTTCGGCATCGAGCTGAACGCGGCCACCGGCCCCGCCTTCAAGGCGGCCGGCCTCGAGGTGGTCGACACCAAGAGCTACCCGCTCGCGGCCAAGGACCTCTCGCCCATGCTGCGCGGCTTCAAGGCGGCGGGGGCGGACGCCTTCGTCGGCCTCACCTACCCGCCCGACAACATCCTGGTGACCGGCCAGGCCAAGGAGGTGGACTGGAACCCGGCGGTGTGGTTCACCGGCGTGGGTACCGCGTTCCCGTTCTACCGCGACCGCTTCAAGGGCGCGGAGGGCGTGATGGGCATCGCGGGCTGGAATCCCAAGGTGAAGTTCCCGGGGGCCCGCGAGTACTTCGACGCGCACGTGAAGAAGCACCAGAAGGAGCCGGACCGCTGGGCCAGCGCGTTCGCCTACGCGTCGCTCCAGATCCTCGAGAAGTGCGTGGGCGAGGTCGGCCTCGACCACGCCAAGATCAAGTCCATGCTCGACACCACCGAGTTCCAGACGGTGGCCGGGCCCATCAAGTTCACCAAGGGCGAGAACGTGGCCACCCCCGGCATGATCGGGCAGTGGCAGAAGAACGAGTTCGAGCTGGTGTGGCCGAAGAGCTGGGCCACCGGCACCGCGGTGGTGCCCAAGCCGGCCTGGGCGTGAAGACCCTCCTGCTGGACGTGGTGGTCGGCGGGCTCACCACCGGGGGCATCTACGCCCTCGTGGCCCTCGGCCTCAACCTCCAGTACGGGCTGATGCGGGTGCTGAACGTGGCGCACGGCGAGTTCCTGATGCTGGGCGCCTACCTGACCTACGCGCTCCACACCGGCTGGGGCGTCAATCCGCTGCTGACCCTGCTGATCACGGGCCCGACGGCCTTCGCCGTCGGGCTCGCGCTCCACCGCTTGCTCTACGCGCGCTTGCTCGAGGGCGACGCTCCCGAGTCGCTCGAGTCGCGCTCGCTGCTGCTGTCCTTCGGGCTCATGTTCGTGCTGCAGAACGCGGCGCTCCTGCTCTGGAGCGCCGACCTCCGGGGCTACAGCTACCTCGCGATCCCGCTCCACTGGCTCGGCACCGTGTTCCCGGCCAACCGCGTGCTGGCGGCGGCGGTCGCGCTAGGGCTGGGCCTCGCCTTCTACGTCTACCTGCGCGTGAGCCTCACCGGGAAGGCGGTGCGGGCCCTCATGCAGGAGCCAGAGGGCGCGCGGCTGGTCGGCATCCAGACCGCGCGCATCCACGCGCTCTGCTTCGGAGCCGGCATCGCGATGTCCGCGGTCACCGGCTCACTCGTCAGCATGCTGTTCGAGCTCACCCCGTTCATGGGCCTGCCCTACACCGTCACCGCGCTGGTGGTGGTCATCCTGGGCGGGCTCGGCAACATGCTCGGCTGCCTGGCCGCCGGCCTGCTCCTCGGGCTGGTCGAGACCGCCGGGGTCTACCTCGCGTCCTCGGACATAAGGCTCATCTCGTCCTACGCGGTGCTGTCGCTGATCCTGCTGCTCCGGCCCTCGGGACTCTTTGGCCGCTAGGCTCGCCTGGACCACGCTCGGCGCGGCCCTCGTGCTCGCGCCGCAGGTGCTCGCCCCGTACTATCGCTCGCTCGCGCTCGCGATCCTGGCCGACGTGGCGCTCGCGGTGGCGTGGGCGATCTTCTCCGGCCCCACCCGCTATCTCTCGCTCGCCACCGGCGCCTTCTTCGGCGCGGGCGCGTATACCACCGCGGTGGTGCTGGGGCGGCTGGCGTGGCCGCTGCCGGTGCTGGCCGCCGCGGTGGTGG
>DASZJM010000660.1:0-2505 GCA_035948165.1 Candidatus Methylomirabilota bacterium | reverse complement strand
TCGATGAGCTGGGACGCGGGCGGATCCGAGGTGTGGAAGCCCTCCGCGTCCTTTCCGAAGGCCTCCTTCAGCTTGGCGAGCTGGCTGTGGCCGGCCCCGTGGCCCACGTAGACCCGGATCCGCAGCCCCTGCTCCCGGGCCTGGTTGAGGAACAGGTTGATGTCCGGGTTGTAGCCGGTGTGGAACAGCACGTCGGGCCGCGCGGCGCGGAGCTTGGTCACGAGCGAGGAGAGGTCGGCGGCCTGAATCGAGTAGCCTTCCTTCAACACCACCTGCATGCCGACCTTCTTGGCCTCGGACTCGTTGGACGCGGCGACGCCGACCCCGTAGGGCCCATCCTCGTGGATGATCGCGACGCGGAGGTCCTTGACCGGCTTCTTCAGCTTGTCCTGCGCGTAGTGGGCGATGTAGTCGACGGTGCCGGTGCCGAAGAGGCTGCCGTTGGGCTGGGGCCGGAAGGTGTACTGGAGATTGCGGTCCTTGACCACCGCGTCCGCGATCGCGGTGGTGATCCAGAGGAACTTCTTCTGCTTGTCGACGCGCTCCGCGATCGGCACCGCGTGCGCGCTCGAGTAGATGCCGGCCAGGATGTCGACCTTCTCGACGTTGAGCAGGCGCTCCGCCTCGTTGATCGCCACGTCGGCCTTGGACTGGCTGTCGCCGTCCACCTGGACGATCTTGTACTTGCCGAGGACGCCGCCCTTCTCGTTGACGTAGTCGATGATCATCTTGGCCCCGCGCCAGCAGTTGAGCGAGCCGGCGGCCGAGAACGGGCCCGAGTGATCGTAGAGGGTGCCGATCTTGATGGTCTGCCCCTGGGCGGCCGCGGGCGCGGCGGACCCGAGGAGCAGCGCGGTCGCGCCCAGCGCGATCAGGGCCGAAAGAATGCGCGGAGACCTCATGGTCTGCCTCCTGATGTGGTGCCGTTCGTGAGTGCGCCCCCCGGGGCGGGGGCGAGAAAAGTGGCCAACCGTATCACGCGGGCCGCGGTCGGTCAACGTTCGGGGACGGTCCGGGCTCGCGCCGGGCCCGCACCAGCCACTCGAGCCCGCTCCGCCGCTCGGCCGAGCGGGGCGGGGGACCCGCATCCAGTACCGTGAAGCGCCCGGCCAGCACCCGCTCGATCTCCTCGCGCGAGACCGGGAAGGGCGGGCCGCCGTCGCCGTCGCGCAGCGGGAAGAAGCAGGCGAGGAGGAGGCCGCCCGGCCGCACGATGGCGTGGAGGAGCCGCGCGTACTCGTCGCGACGGGCCGGGTCGATCGCGCAGAAGCAGGTGTACTCCCAGACCCCATCGAAGGCGCCCGCGTGATCCTCCGCGAGGGTGAAGATGTCCCGCTGCGCGACCGTCAGGTCCACCCCTTCGTCCGCGGCGAGCCGGCGCGCCTCGGCGACCGCGGCGTCCGCGAAGTCGAACGCGGTGACCCGGTAGCCGCGCCGGGCCAGGAGGCGCGCGTCGTGGCCGCGTCCGGCGCCGGGCACCGCGACGCGGGCGGGGGTGCGGGGAGCGGACGGCTCGAACCGGCCGCCCGCGTCGAGCCAGTCGGCGAGGGCGGGGGCGGGCTCGCCCAGGTCCCAGCCGTCTTGCCCTTCGGCGTAGAGGCCGTCCCAGAACTGGGGACGGCTCACCGGTGGAGGAGGTGACTCCACTCGAGCTCCCGGAAGTCGGGAATGGTCCGCTCGACGCCCGCGGCGCGCAGCTCGGCGTCGCTGTGCGCGGTGGTGACCCCGATCACCCGCATGCCGGCCGCGCGCGCGGCCTGCACGCCGACCAGCGCGTCCTCGAAGACCACGCAGCGCGCGGCGGGCACCCGCAGGCGCCGCGCCGCCTCCGTCCACACCTCGGGGTCGGGCTTGCCGCGCATCACGTCGTCGGCGGTGACCATCACGTCGAAGTAGCGCAGGAGCCCGAGGTCGTCGAGCAGCCGCTCCGCGTCCCAGCGCGAGGCGGAGGTGCCGACCGCGCGCGGCACCTCGAGCCGCGCGAGGGACTCGAGGAACTCGCGCACCCCCGGCACCGGATCGAGCCCGGTCTGGGCGCGCTCCTGATAGAGGTCGCGCTTGCGCCGGGCCAGGCGCCGCGCCTCCGCGCCGCTCACCCGGCGGCCGAGCAGGAGCGGGATCGCCTCCTCGCTGGGCCGTCCGATGGTGAGGCGCCAGTGCTCGGGCTCGGCGGGCTCGGCTCCCAGCTCGGCGAGCAGCATGCGCCACGCGTGCCGATGGTGCGCCCCGCTGTCGATCAAGACGCCATCCATATCAAAGATCGCCGCGCCGCTAGTCACAGGCTCCCGCTGAATTCTCTCACCTCAACCGGTACAACGGCGCCAGCAGGTGGAAGGTCTCGCGCGCGGCCCGCGCGTACTCGCGGGGCTTCCATTTCACCGCCTCCTCGGCGGGCACGCGGCGGCCCAGCACGAACTGGCCGTCGCGGGTGCGCAGCAGCTCGTCGCCGAGGCGCGCCACCGCGTCGGCGGGCAGGTCGATGAGGATCGCGGCCGGCGTCTCGTC
>DASZJM010000659.1:0-2380 GCA_035948165.1 Candidatus Methylomirabilota bacterium | reverse complement strand
GGCGATCCGGTCACCGCGGACGACGTGAAGTTCTCCTTCGAGCGGTACCGGGGCGCCGGCGCGGGCGCGCTCAAGGGGCAGGTCACGGCGGTCGAGGTCGTGGACCCGCATCGGGTGCGCTTCCGGCTCAAGCACCCGTGGCCCGACTTCATGACCTTCTACGCGACGCCGGCCAGCGGCGCGGCCTGGATCGTGCCGAAGGCGTACGTGGAGCGCGTGGGCGACGACGGCTTCAAGAAGGCGCCGGTGGGCGCCGGACCGTACCGCTTCGTGTCGTTCTCCCCCGGGATCGAGCTGGTGCTGGAGGCCAACGACAGCTACTGGCGCAAGGCGCCGGCGGTGAAGCGCCTCGTCTTCAAGTCGGTGCCGGACGACTCGACGCGCCTGGCCATGCTCAAGCGCGCCGAGACCGACGTGGCCTACTCGCTGCGCGGCCCGCTCGGCGAGGAGGTGCGGCGGACGCCGGGCCTCACCCTCAAGGTGACCTACCCGACCTTCACCCAGTGGCTCGTGTTCACCCAGCAGTGGGATCCGAAGTCCCCGTGGGCCGACCGACGGGTGCGGCTCGCGGCCAATCTCGCCATCGACCGCAAGACCCTGAGCCAGGCCGAGTACCTCGGATTCGGCAAGGCGGCCTCCAGCATCATCCCGCGCGCGTACGAGTTCTACTGGGATCCCCCCGAGTACCCGCACGATCCGACGCGCGCGAAGCAGCTCCTGGCCGAGGCCGGCTACCCCAAGGGCTTCGACGCGGGCGAGGTCGCGACCGACGTGGTCTTCTCCCCGGAGGCCGAGGCGGTCATCAACGGGCTCCAGTCGGTCGGCATCCGGGCCCGCCTGCGTCCGATGGAGCGCGCCGCCTTCTACAAGGCGGACCAGGACAAGCAGTTCAAGCACCTCGTCCGGGTCGGGAGCGGGACCGCCGGCAACGCGGCCACGCGGATCGAGGCCTTCGTGGTCTCGTGGGGCATCCGCGCCTACGGGGGCTATCCGGACATCGACGCCCTCTTCCGCGATCAGGCCGCCGAGACCGATCGCAAGCGCCGCGAGGCGCTGCTCCAGCGCATCCAGCAGCTGGTGCACGAGCGCGCGATGTTCGCGCCGATCGTGGAGCCGCCGCTACTCACCGGGGTGGGGCCGCGGCTCGCCTCGGTGCCCACGATTCCGGGGCACCCGTACCTCTCGCCCTACGAGGACCTGCGCCTCAAGTGACGCGGCGGGGCGGCCGGCGCTCGATGGCCGCCGCGATCGCCCGTCCCCGCGCGGCGCCCTGCTCGGCGAACTCGCGGCAGAGCCCGGTGTAGCGCGCGGGATCGAGCAGGGCCTCCATCTGCGACGGAGTGAGCCCCGCGCTCACGTGCGGATCGAGCGCGAGCATCTCGCGGAACGGCCGCGCCTGGGTGACCGAGGCCTGCGCCGCCTCGTAGACCGCGTCGTGGGCGCGCTGCCGCCCGATCTGCCGGCCCAGCTCGAGCATGAGGGCCTCGGCCATGATGAGCCCGCCGGAGAGGTCGAGGTTCTCCCGCATGCGATCCGGGAACACCTGCAGGCCGTCCATCAGCACCGCGAGACGGGCCAGCATGTCCCCGGTCAGCTCGCAGGCCTGCACGAGGGCGCGGCTCATCATGATGCTGGTGGTGCGGTCGGCCTCGTGCTCGGTCTGCATCGCGTCGAGCGCGAGGGGCACCAGCGCGCGGATCTGGGCGGAGGCCGCGATGATGTCCTGCGAGAGCTTGGGGTTGCGCTTCTGGGGCATCGTGCTGCTGCCGACGGTGCCGGGGGGCACCGGCTCCTCGACCTCGCCGAACTCCTGCTTCATGAGGGTGTAGATCTCGCGGCCGATCTTGCCGCACGTGGCCGCGAGCATGCCGAGCAGGGCCACGTACTCGGCCTGGTGGTCGCCGATGGTGCGCGCGGGCATCGGCATCGGGGCCATCTCGAGGTGGGCCGCCATCTTCTCCTGGGTGGCCAGCCCGAGCTCGCCGAGCGAGGCGAGCGTCCCCGCGCCGCCACCCAGCATGGCCACGAACACGCGGCCCTCGCAGCCCTCGAGGCGCTCCACGTGGCGGCCCAGCTCGTCGATCCACACCGCGACCTTGAACCCGAAGGTGGCGGGCACCGCGTGCTGGCCGTGGGTGCGGCCGGGCAGCAGCACGTCCCGGGTGCGCTCGGCCAGGTCGGCGAGCGTGGTCAGGATCGCGGCGAGCTGGCGCAGGAAGATCTCGTGCGCGCGGCGCACCTGCAGGAGCTGGCCGGTCTGGGTGACGTTCTGGGTGGTCGCGCCCCAGTGCACGAAGCCGCCCGCGTCGCCCTCGCAGGCCCGGTCGAGCTCCCACACCAGCGGCACCAGCGGGTGGCCGGTGCGGGCCAGCCCCTCGCG
>DASZJM010000658.1:0-6918 GCA_035948165.1 Candidatus Methylomirabilota bacterium | reverse complement strand
ATGACGGGGAGGGTAAGCGGATTCGATCGTAGTCGTCAACAAGAAAAGGGAACAGTTAACACATGAGGCTTCCACGGACCTATTGGTGCCGTGCCTCGAACTCGGCGAACTCGCCCATGAAGGGCGCGGCGACATCGGCGTTGACCTTGCAGTCGAGGAGAATGGGTCCTTCTGGCTTGTCCAGCACTCGACCAAGGGCGCGCAACTCGTCCAACGTGCGAATGGTGTACGCCTGGAACCCGAACGCCTCTGCCACCGACGCGAAATCCACGTCCGGGAACATCGACTTCCCCACTGGAAGCTTGCGCATCGCCAGGAAGTGAAGTTCGGCCCCATAGGCGCAATCGTTCATCAGCACGATGATCAACGGGATATCCTCCCGGATCGCGGTCTCCAGCTCGCTCATGGTCATGAGGAAGCCGCCGTCGCCGATCATCAGAACCGTGGGAATGCCCGGGCGGCCCTTCGCCACCCCCAGCGCCGTGCCGAAGCCCAGCCCGATCGAGGCGAACTCACTCGTCATCTTCAAATGACCGGGTGTCGGCACGGTCAGATAGGGCAGGACGCCGAGGAAATTGCCGGCGTCGTAGACGACGTTGCGCTCCCGGGGTAGCAGCTTGTCGAGCTCGACCCCCAACGCACGGGGATCCACCGTGCGCGGCGTATGGGCGACCTCGAAATCGAGAGCGATGTCAAAACCCGCGATGCTGGCTAGGGTTTCCGCGCTGTGGAAGGGCTTGTCGGAACCGGGCCGCTCGGGCAGGGCGGCGAGCAGTTGCTCGGCCACCAGCCGGGCATCGCCCACCACCGCCACATCCGCCGTGGTCCACCGGCCGATATGGGCCCGCACGGAATCGACCTGGATGAGTGGCACCTGGGGAATCGCTGCCCCAAAGCTCATAGTGAGAAAGTTCAGCCCTGCGCCGAATACCAACACACAATCGGCCTGGTCCATCAGGCGTCGGCCCATGGTGTGGGAGAAGGATCCCAGGATGCCCAAGTTGTAGGGATGGCCGTGGAACATGTCCTTGCCGCGAGCCGAGGTCATCAGCAAGGCGCCCGTCTTCTCCGCCAGGGCTTCCAGTGCGGCCTTGGCCCCGGCCCGATGTGCTCCCATGCCGGCCACGATCACCGGGCGCCGGCTCTTGCCGAGAAGAGCCACGACGGCGTCGATGGATTGTCCACGGGCGCCCGTTGGCTGGCCAGCAGGGGGGAGCTTCGGGGTGGCTTGGCCCCAGACCTCCACGTTCATCATCTGGACGTTGGTGGGCAAGAGGAGGGCAGCCAGGGTGCCCTGATTGGCGACGGACACGGCGTTGAGCAGGGTCTGGCGCGCGGTCGCGGGGCTGGCGGCGGGGAAACAGGACAGCCCGGCGGCGCCCAGCACGGCCTGGGCGTTGAAGCCCTTGTAGTCTGGACCAATGGTGTTGGCGGCTCCGCTCGCAACGGCGGCATCGCCATAGATCACCAGCACCTTCGCTCCCATGCGACCGGCTGCCACCGCGGCGTGTAACCCATTGGCCGTCGCCGGGCCACGTCCAATGAGGGCCACGCCCAGCTCCCCTGTGGCGTAGGCATAGCCCTCGGCCATGGCGATGGCGTTGTTCTCGTGTCGCGCTCCCACGAACCTGACGCCCAAGCCATCCAGCGTTACGGCGAAGACTGCCGTATCGTCGCTCATGAGCCCGAACACGGCACGCACGCCCAAGGCGTGGAGGTCCTCGGCGAGGGCCTGGAACACCGGCATGATCCGACTATCGTTCATAGCGCCTCCCCTCTGGGATTACTGTGGAGTCTCGCGCGCCGACCGTCTCGAAACCCGAGGTTCGCCCAAACCAGCCCACGCGGCCGGTCCAGCCAGCTCCGGGCAGCGGAGGTCTCGGGCCAGGGCCATGTGCAAGAAGCCGGCGGAGGACACGGTCATGGGCGACACCATGCCTTCTCCGCTGCCGTGACGTCAAGCTGCGTCACCGGCGCCTCCGGCATGCCCTCAGGACGGGGACTGCGTCTCGGGGGTAATGTCTTGGGCGTGAGAGCAGCGGGACGCGGTAGGATCGGCCAGTTGCCGCCCGGCGGCGCGACACGTCTATCGACGGGAGGACCACATGACGGACCGGCTCATCTCTTGCGACGATCACATGGATCTCAGCCAACTGCCCGCGGATCTGTGGACCACGCGGCTGCCCGCGTCGCTGCTCGACCGCGCGCCGCATGTCGAGGAGCGAGACGGACAGGCGGTCTGGGTGTGCGATGGGAAGATGTGGGGCCGCTGGGACGGCAAGCCGCCAGTGACGGGTTCAGCGCGGGCGATCAAGCCGCTCTATAGCGCCTTCGACCGCGCCGGCATCCACGACGCGAGCGCGCGCCGCCCGGCCGTCGCCGAGCTGCGGCTTGCCGACATGGACCGCGACGGCGTCGCGACGCAGGTGATCTTCGGGCCAATCTTCCAGATCTCGACCGACGATCCCGTGCTACGCGCCGCCTGTTATCGCGTCTACAATGACTGGCTACTCGACCTCTGCAAGGCGGCGCCCGACCGGCTTATCGGCCTACCGATGCTGCCGGAGACGCCCGAGGACGCGCTCGCCGAGCTCGAGCGGGTGAGGGCGAAGGGGGGCGTGCGCCAGGTGAATCTCATGATCGCCAACATCAACCCTAAGCTCGACGACCCGGCCTGGGAGCCACTCTGGCAGGCGCTCGAGGAGAGCGGCATCATCCTCTCCTGGCATATCACGGTGTTCGTCGGCAAGCCGGGCGATCGGGTCGCCGGCACGGCGGCGAGCGTCTTCGAGAACACCAAGTTCTTCCTCGCGAACTTCCTCGACCCCTTCGTCGACCTCTTTGCCTGGGGCATCCTCGAGCGCCACCCGAGATTGCGCATGGTGATGGCCGAGGCTGGCACGGGATGGCTCCCGTGGCTCGTTCAGGAGCTCGACTACCGGCACTGGCGGCTCTGGGAGGCGAAGGAGTTCTGGGCCGACAAGGGCGGCAGCGCCCTCGAAACAAAGCCGAGCGAGCTCTTCAAGCGGCAGATCTACGCGACGTTCCAGGAAGACCACGTGGCGATGTCGCTCATTCCGTTCTTTGGCGATGGCCACCTGCTGTGGGCGTCGGACTATCCCCACCCCGACAGCGTTTGGCCCAACTCCCGTGAAGCGATCGAGCGGCAGATGCGGCGCCTGTCGCCGGAGATGCGCCGCAAGTTGACCCACGACAATGCGGCCGCGCTCTACGGGCTGGGAGGAGCATAGGCCGCGGGTTGGAGAAGGCAGAGGCGGAGATGCGAGATTTGGCGCAATGGATCGGCCGGGGGATACGATCGCGGTGACCGAGGGACACCCCGACGAGCGACCACCCAGACTTCACCCAGGAAGTTGCTCCCAACGAGAGCCAAAGAGACCCAAACGTACTTGCGTGAGAAGCGCTAATTTACGGCGTGGCGGGGAAGCATGCGTCGGATTCTGACATTGTTCGCATGTCTTGTCACGATTCCGGTTCTGGGGATTGTGGGGCTGAGCGGCTGGGTCGCCTTCATCCGTCCGGAAGTGTTGCCGCTCCTCTCCGCATATGCGGCAAAAACAGTCTGCTCGAACGTATTCATCGCCAAACGCGACGCGGATGCGGTGATTCGAACCGACGTGCAGTTTATGGAACATAGCGTTACCAAGCTCGTGAAAATTGACATCGACACCGCAGGCCGACGTGTCGAGGCCGCACTGTTCGGTCTGTTTGCCAGGCGTTACGCCGGGTATGCCGAGGGGCGCGGTTGCACGATTATTCTAAAAGACGAGATCCCGGACCGCGCCGCCGCGCCCCCGTTGCCGCCGCTGGCGGCGCCCGACGCGCTCTGGCCGACCGGCGAGACGGCGCAATCGTCCGATGATCGTGGTTTGCTGGCGGCGCTGAACGATCCGGCTCTCCAGGGACCGGGCATGCGCGCGATCGTCGTCGTCCATGACGGGCGCATTGTCGGCGAGACCTATGGCGAAGGCTTCAACGCTTCGACCCCCTTGCTGGGCTGGTCGATGACGAAAACCGTCAATGCCGCCCTGGTCGGAATGGCGATCAAGGACGGCAAGCTGTCGCTGGATCGAAAGGGTCTGTTTCCGCAATGGGCCGGGGACGCACGCGCTGAAATTTCGGTGGCCGACTTGATGGCCATGTCCAGCGGTTTGGAATTCAATGAGGACCAAGGCCTCGTCACCGACCCAGCGCGTATGGAGTTTCTGGAAAGGGATGCGGCGGCTTTCGCGAGGGATCGTGCGCTCGTCGCCGCGCCCGGCATGAGATTCCACTACGGGTCGGGATCGTCAGTCCTGTTGGCGCGGATTTGGCAGAACGCGATTGGAGCGGGGGCGCGGTCTTATCCGCACGAGCGATTGTTCAAGCCCGTGGGCATGACCAGCGCCGTTCTCGAGTCCGATCCGTCAGGCACATTCCTCGGCGAAGCCTTTCTCTACGCCAATGCGCATGATTGGGCGCGCTTCGGCGAATTCCTGCGCCTGGGCGGCGTTTGGAAGGGCCAACCGCTCTTGCCGGCGGGCTTTGTCGATTACATGCGCGCGCCCACGCCAGCGTCGGATGAAGGCCAGGGCCCGGTCTACGGTCGCGGACAGGTTTGGTTGGCCCGGGGCCAAGGATTCGACCTCCCCGCTGACACGTTCATGTTGCAAGGGAGCCTCCGCCAAGTGATAGCGATCATCCCCTCGCAAAAATTGGTGATCCTGCGCATGGGACTGACGCGGGAAGATATTGGTTACAGCGTCGGGAAACTGCTATCCGCCATCGTCGGCGTGGGCTTTTGAGGCTTGTTGGACGATGACGATGCTGGAGGCTGTCATGGCCTGGATTCCAGGCGGATACGGCGCCCCGTAGCGGAGTCCCGCGCGCTGCCGGTACCCCGGGCGAGGCGCCGCCTCCTCGGCTCAGTCGAGGAACTTGGTGTCGTCCTTCGGCTGCGGGGGAATCTTGATCGCGATGGCCTTGACCGGGCCGCTGGCCACGATCGTCCCGCCGTGGGCCGTGCCTTTGGGAATGATTATCAGCGTACCTGGCTTGAACTCCTTGCGCTCGCTGCCCAGCCACATCGCCCCGCTGCCCTCGACGATGTACTGGATCTCGTCTGTCTTTGGGTGCATGTGCTTGGCGACGTTCCCGGACTGGATGCCGATCGTCGCGTTGTCGGTGGTGACCAGGCCCTTGGCGTTCATCTCGGGGTTGGGCGTCGTCGGCAGGTCGGCGTGCTTCAGAGCGGCGAGATCGATCATCATGGGCGTCAGGGGCGGCGTCTGCGAGTGCGCGTCCCGTGGTGCGAATTGCGTCATCGGTGACACGACGAGGCCGGCGGCGAAGGCGAGCACGATGGCGGCGGCGATCGTGACGTGGCGCATGCGGCATTCTCCTGTTCGGTTGGGGTTGGTCGGCGGTAACACGTTGACGCTCGGCGAGCCGTGCGTCACGCCGGTTGGTGGGACTTCAGGAAGGCGCGCACCTGGTCGATCGTCTAGTCCAGCAAGTCCTTCGACTGTCTCCAGGGGAACACCGTCGACTGGGCCTTCTTCTGGATGCCGAGGTGGTCCATCAGCCCCAGCTGGTCGTCCGCGAAGGCGCCCCACGGGTCGCGGGCCGGAATCGGCCCCGTGGACTCGCCGCCGTTCGCATTGCGCTGGTCCATCGTGATGCAAAGGAGTGGGAAGCCGGAGCCAACCATCTCGTGGCGAATACGGACGTCACGTTTTTCATGAGACGGCAAGGCGGTCTCCTTCGGCACCTCACCCGGTGCCGGCGGGCAGCTAGGTTGAGCGACGGCGCACCGCCAGCAACTCGGAGGCCGGCCACCCAGGAGCCCGACGGCACAGCGCACATTGGCGGGCTCCTCGCAGGTCGAGCGAGCCGACCCGGGTGAGCGGCATGCTATGCCGGACACACCGCCGCCGTCAACCGGCCGGCGGGCCGGTCGATCGGGCTCTACATGTGATGCCAGGCTACTCAATCACCTGATCTGCCCGCTGTAGGAGCGACGGCGGGACTGTCAGGCCGAGCGCTTTGGCGGTCTTGAGGTTGATGACCAGTTCGAACTTCGTCGGTTGCTCGACCGGGAGCTCCGCGGGTTTCGCGCCTTTGAGGATCTTGTCGACGAAGACGGCGGCCCGTCGCCAGGCTGCCGGGAAGTCCACGGAGTAGGCGATCAGTCCACCCGCGTCCACGATCTCCCTGAAGCCGATGGTCGGAAGCCGGGTGGTCACGGCGAGATCCGCGATCTGTCGTGCGTTCGCGATCAGCATCGGGTCGTCGAGCACCGAGATCGCCTCGACACGCCTCTTAACCATCGCCGAGAAGATGTCAGAAAGATCTTGAGGCCCTCGAACCTCCACCACCTCCAGCTCCACTTTCAATGCCTTGGCCGTCGATTCCCTCGCCTTGAGCGCGAGTGTGTGCGCGGGATTGTTTGGATTCACGAGCGCGGCCATCCGCCTAGCGGCCGGCCGGGCCTCCGTGAGCAACTCGAGCCGCTTCGCGCTGAGCTCAGGGAAGAAAAAGCTGGACCCCGTGATGTTCCTCCCCGGCCGCGCGATGCTAGCGACCAACCCGGTGGCCACGGCGTCGCCGCTGATTGCCATGACGATGGGGATCGTCGTCGTCGCGTGCTTGGCCGCGAGGGTCCCGGGTGTGGCGTGCGTGACAATGAGGTCTACCGTCATGCGTACGAGTTCCGCCGCGAGATCAGGAAGCCGGTCGTACTTGTCTTCGGCCCACCGGTACTCGATGGCGAGGTTCTTGCCCTCGACGTAGCCGAGGTCGCGAAGCCCTAGCCGCAATGCTTCGACGTACCGGGCGTGAGCGAAAGCGGTGGTCGCTCCCAGGTAACCGATCCGGTGGACCTTTCCCGGCTGCTGCGCCTGGGTAGCGAGCGGTTTG
>DASZJM010000657.1:0-1966 GCA_035948165.1 Candidatus Methylomirabilota bacterium | reverse complement strand
GGGATCGCTGCTGGCGACCGCCGCCGCTCTCGGCGCGGTAGGCACGCGTCGAGCGGGCCTGCTCGTGCTGGCTGCGGGCGCTCTGCTGCTCGCCCACGCCACGAAAGAGACGAGCCTCGTCCTCGTCCCGATCTCGCTCGGCTGGCTCGCGGTGGAGCGGTGGTCGAGCCGCGCGCCCGGCTCCTTCCCGCGCTTCGCCGTCACCTACCTGGCGATCAACCTGGTCGCGGCGGCCGCCTTCGTGGTACTGCGGTGGTCGTATGCGCCGCTCGCGGTCGCGGAGGGTACCTACACCCGCGCGTACACGCTCGATCTGGGCGTGGTCGGCCCCGCGCTGTTCAGGATCTCCGCCTGGATTGTCCGGGATTTCGCGTTCCTCCTGCCGCTGCTATCGTTCGCGGTCCTCTCGCCGCGCGGCGATGGCTCGCCGGCGCGTCGGCTCATCGGCTACGCCTCCGTCTGGATGGTGGGCTGGCTCGTCGTCTTCCTGCCCTGGCCCGCCACGTTCGAGTACTACCTGCTTCCGTTTGCCTTCGGCGCGGCCGTGCTCGCCGGCTTCGTCGTCGGCGACGTCTGGACCGCGCGCGGGCGTCCGCATCCGGCCACGCGCCGGCGGTTCGCACGTGGCGTGCTCGTGGCGAGCGGGGTGCTGTGGCTGGTGGCGGTCGCGAACGCGACCGCCGACGCACGAGTCCAGCTCACGGTGGACCGAGCCAACGCAGACCTGGTCGACTTCCTGGCCGGCCTGCCGGCCGGTAGCCGGGTCGTCCTGAACACGGCGGTGAACGAGTACGTCGCCGAGCTACCGATGCACCTGTCCCTGATCAAGGGACGCCCCGACATCGCGGTCGAGCACGTCACCCGGGCGGCGAGCGACCGGTCGCCGTCGGCCAACGTGTTCGTGGTGACCACGGAGGTCGCGAACCGCCCGTGGCCCACCGTGCGGGTCGCGCCCGACCAGCCGCTCATCGAAGGCGGCCCCGCGACGGCGAATGAGCCCGGACCCGGGCGGCCCGATCGGGTGTACCGGGCCGCCCGGCAGGCCCGCCTCATCGAGATCGGGATCCACCGGCTCCTCTGCCGCGTCGCGGTGAGCCCCCTCGTCGAGCCAGGCTACTGTCCGGGCGACCGAGGCGTGTTCGACTGGCAGGTCTTCTCGTACGGATGGCGGGTGCATCGCCTGGGGACAGCGCGACGTGATGGATGACGGCCGCCGTCTCGCGATCGACATCGTCGTCCCGCTCTACAACGAGGAGCCGGTGGTGGCCGAGTTTCATCGCCAGCTCATGGCGGTCGTGACCGGGTTGCGGCGCGAATGCGACGTCAAGATCTACTACGTCAACGACGGCTCCGTCGACCACACCGGGGCCGAACTGGCCAGGCTGGCCGCCGGCGATCCCGGGGTGACGATCCTGGAGCTCAGCCGGAATTTTCGGGCATCAGGCCGCCCTCACCGCGGGGCTCGACCGGGCCGCGGGCGACGTGGCGGTGATGCTGGACGGCGACGGACAGCATCCCCCCGGGCTGATCGCGGAGATGGTCGCGCTGTACCGGGCGGGCTACGACGTCGTGCTCACCCAGCGGGTCACCGCTCCCGTGCCGCGATGGAAGCGGTGGACCTCGACGGGCTTCTACCGCCTCCTGAGCCGCATCGGCGATACGCGGATGACTGCCGGCTCGGCCGACTACCGCCTCGTGTCCCGGCCGGTCCTCGACGCGCTGCGCGGGATGCGCGAGTATCATCGCTTCCTCCGGGGCATGGTGGCCTGGGCCGGATACCGCACCGTCGTCCTCCCTTACGCGGAGAGGCCGCGAATCGGCGGACGGGCGAGCTACTCGCTGCGGGCCCGCGCGCGGCTGGCCGCCGACGCCACGTTCTCGTTCTCGCTGGTGCCCCTCAGGCTGGCGCTGCTCGTCGGGCTGTGCTTCCTGGTCCTGGCCGCGGCCGAAGCGCTCTACGTCCTGA
>DASZJM010000656.1:0-9918 GCA_035948165.1 Candidatus Methylomirabilota bacterium | reverse complement strand
ATGGAAAGGTGGTGCGCCATGCCCCTGCCGGATCGTCCCAGCCTCGAATTCCTGAAGAAGCTCGCCAAGGACCGGCTCACCGAGATGCGCCGCGCGAACCCGTCCGTCCGCCTGGCCCAGGCCCAGCTCGCGGTGGCCCGCGAGCAGGGCTTCACGAGCTGGCGCGCGCTGCGCTCCGAGCTGGATCGTCGGCTCGAGACCGCGGAGCCCGATGCCGTGGTCCAGCTCTTCGCTGCGATCCGCAGCGGCGACGGGACGGCGGTGGACCGGCTGCTCGCGGCCCATCCCCAGATGGCCAACGCGCGCGACGAGGACGGCGGCACCCCGCTGTCCGCCGCGGTCGACGCGCCCCGGGCCGCGCGCATCCCGCTCCTGCTCCGCCGCGGCGGGGATCCGCACCTGGTCTACGCCCACTCCGCCCACACCCCGCTCTCCTGGGCGGTGGTGATCGGCGCCGACGACTGCGCGCGCGCCCTCACGGCGGCCGGCGTCGAGCCCGACCTGTTCTGCGCCGCCGGGCTGGGGGAGGTGGACCGCGTGCGGGCTTTCTTCACCCCCGAAGGGCGGCTGCGACCGCGGGCCTCGATCACCGGCAGCTCGCGGTACGCGGCGGACGGCACGCGGCTGCCGTGTCCGCCCGAAACCGACCGCGAGGTCGTGTCGGACGCGCTCTACATGGCGTGTCGCGCCGGCCACGAGGGCACCACGCGCGAGCTGCTCGCGCGCGGCCCCGACCTGGCCTTCCGCGCCTTCGCGGGCGGCACCGCGCTGCACTGGGCGTACTTCGCGGGCGCGCCCCGGGTGGTGGCGCTCCTGCTCGCGGCGGGGGCGAATCCCGCGCTCCGCGATCCCGTGCTAGGCTGCACGCCTGAGGCGTTCGGGATCTGCGTGCCCGCGAGCTGGGCGTGGGGGACGAAGGTGCGCCAGCGGCTCGCGGAAAACCCGGGGCTGGTCCACGCGGAGAGCGCGCGGGGCGGGCCCCTGCACGAGGCGGCGTGGGCCGGCGCCCTGGAGGCGGCGAAGGCCTTGCTCGAGGCGGGGGCCGATCCCGGGCGGCGCAACGCGGAGGGCAAGACCGCGCTCGACCTGGCGCGGGAGCGGCCGGATCAGCCGTGGTGCGTGGCGGTGGCGAAGTGGCTGGCGGGCAGTGCACTCGAACCGAGGAGGCCTTGATGTTCTTCGAGCTCCGGCAGTACCACATCCGGCCCGGGCAGCAGGAGAAGTGGGTGAAGTGCATGGAGGAGGAGATCATCCCGCTCCAGGTCAAGATGGGCATGGTCATCCTGGGCAGCTTCGTGGGCGAGGAGGACGCCTCGGTGTACGTGTGGATCCGCCGCTTCGAGAGCGAGCCGGAGCGCAAGCGCCTCTACGACGCGGTCTACCAGAGCGACCACTGGAAGAACGAGATCGCGCCGCGGGTCCCGCAGATGATCGACCGCGAGCAGATCAAGGTGACGCGCCTCGTCGCCACGCCGCATTCCGTGATCCAGTGAGCGTCCGCCGGTGAGCGCCGCCCCCCTCGAGGCGGCCCGGGCCCTCGGCCCCCTGATCCGCGCCTCCGCCGCGGAGACCGACGCGCAGCGCGAGCTGCCGCGCCCGCTCTTCGAGGCGATGGCGGACGCGGGGCTCTTCCGGCTCGGGCTGCCGCGGGCGGTGGGCGGCGCGGAGCTCGACCTGCCGAGCTACATCGAGGTGATCGAGGAGATCGGCAAGAACGACGCGAGCACCGGCTGGGTGACGAACCAGGTGGCGATCTTCGCGACGTACGCGGCGCGCATGCCGCGCGACGCGGCGCGCGCCATCTGGATCGAGACCCCGCGGAGCGTGGTGGCCAACACGCCCATGGCCAACGCGCAGGCGGTGGTGGTGCCGGGCGGCTACCGGGTCACCGGCCGGCAGGGCTTCAGCACCGGCTGCCGCCACGCCTCCTGGCTGGCCGCCCACGGCACCGTGATCGAGCAGGGGCGCCCGCGCCTCGACCAGGGCGAGCCCGAGCTGCGCTACTGCTTCGTCCCCCGCGCGGAGGCCCAGCTGCTCGACACCTGGCAGGTGCGCGGCATGCGGGGCACCGGCACCCATCACTTCGCGGTCGACGACGTCTTCGTGCCGGAGGAGCGCACCGTCAAGTCGGTGACCGCGCCCCTCGTCGAGACCGGACCCCTCTACCAGATTCCCCGCACCCTGGTGTTCGCCTCCGGCGCCGCCTCGGTGGCCCTCGCCACCGCGCGCAGCTGCCTGGCCACCTTCGTGGAGCTGGCCACCACCAAGACCCCGCGGGCGATGGAGGCGCTGCTGCGCGATCAGGCGATGGTGCAGAACACGGTGGGCCACGCGGAGGCCGATCTGCGCTCGGGCCGCGCCTACCTGGCCGACGCGGTGGGGCAGATCTGGCGGTCGCTCACCCAGGGCGACGGCCTGAGCCTCGAGCAGCGCGCGAACCTGCGGCTCGCCACCACCCACGGGATAAGGCTCGCGGTGCAGGTGGTGGACGCGGTCTACAACATGTCGGGCGCGACCGCGGTCTACGACGGCAACCCGATCCAGCGCTACTTCCAGGACGTCCACGTGATCAGCCAGCACCTGCAGGCCCGGCTCTCCCACTACGAGCTGGTCGGGCGGCACTGGCTCGGGCTCAAGGTCGAGGAGGGACGGTTCTAGGCAGCCCCGTCCGCTTGACAGGTCGGGTCCCGTCTCGCATACTCCGCAGCCACGAGCCACGCAGCACCCGACGGAGCGCAACGGCTTCCCGTCGCGGCCACCGCCGGTCTCGATTCCACACCCGGACCAGGAGGACATGGAATGGCGGCCAACCTGCCTGACCAGACGCCCACCGACATCTCACGCCGCGGCTTTCTGCAGCTCGCGATCGCTTCGGGCGCGATGGCCCCCGCGGCCCTCCTCGCGGCGCGCGGGCCGGCGCCGGCGTGGGCCCAGGAGACGCCGAAGAAGGGCGGCATTCTCCGGGTGGGCTTCTACATCGAGGCGGCCACCATGGATCCGCACTTCTCGGGCAGCAAGATCGACCGGCAGGTCTACCACAACATCTACGAGCCGCTGGTGGTGCTGGACGCCAACCTCGGCATCAAGCCGGGCCTGGCCGAGTCGTGGCAGCAGCCGGATCCCAAGACCCTGATCTTCAAGCTGCGGCGCGGGGTGAAGTTCCACGACGGGACCGACTTCAACGCAGAGGCGGTGAAGTTCAACTTCAACCGCATGAAGACCGAGCCCAAGTCGGTGCGCAAGGGCGAGGTGGCGAGCATCGACACGGTGGACATCCTCGACGCCTATACGGTCAAGCTCAATCTCAAACGCCCGGATGCGGCGTTACTCGCGACGCTCACCGACCGCGCGGGCATGATGGTCTCGCCCAAGACCGCGCAGGAGCGGGGGGCGGAGCTGGAGCGCAACGCCAAGGGCGCGGGCACCGGGCCCTTCGTGTTCGTGGAGTGGGTGAAGGACGACCACCTGCTGATCCGGCGCAACGACAACTACTGGAACAAGCAGGGCGGCCCCTACCTCGAGCAGATCCGTTATCGGCCGATCCCGGACGACACCGTCAAGCTGCAGAGCCTGCTGGCGGGCGAGATCCAGGTGATGGACTACGTGCAGCCGCGCGACGTCGCGGGGGTGAAGGCGGACAAGAACGTGGTGGTGCTCGACGTGCCGTCGCTCGCCGACTTCGCCTACCAGCTCAACCATGGGCGGCCGCCCTTCGACAACAAGCCCCTCCGCCAGGCGGTCGCCTACGCGCTCGACCTCGAGCAGATCGTCAAGGGGGTGTGGCTCAACGTGGGCGTGCCCGCCAACGGGCCGATCCCGCCCACGAGCTGGGCCTACGACCGCTCGATCCCGTTCATCAAGCGCGACCTCGCGAAGGCCAAGGCCAAGCTCGCGGAGGGCGGCAAGGCGGGCGGCTTCACGTTCACGGTGACCACCAACAACATCCCGATCAACGTCCAGGAGGCCGAGGTGATGCAGGCCCAGCTCGCCGAGGCGGGCATCACCATGAAGATCAAGCTGGTGGACTCGGGCACCCTGATCTCGGACGGCAACGCCAAGAACTTCGAGATGATCAGCTTCCAGTGGAGCGGACGGCCCGACCCGGACGGCAACACCTACCAGTTCTTCCACACCACGCCCGGCACCTCGCTCAACTGGTCGGGCATCTCGAACCCGCAGATGGACGCCCTGCTCGACAAGTCCCGTGAGATCTCGAGCCAGGCCGAGCGCACGAAGCTCTTCAGCCAGCTCACCCGGCTGCTGCAGGACGAGCTGCCGATGATCTTCATCGTCCACCCGGTCGAGCCCAAGGCCTTCAGCCCGCGGGTGCAGAACTACGACCCGATCCCCGACGGGATGATGCGCTTCAAGGACGTCTGGCTGAAGTAGCCGCGCGGCATCCGCGGTGGGCCTGCTGATCCTCCGCCGGCTGGCCGCGACGATCCCGGTGCTGTTGCTGGTCACCGCCGGGGTCTTCGCGCTCATCCACCTCACCCCCGGCGACCCCATCGACGCGATGATGGCGGAGTCGGTCGACGACTCGGTCAAGCGCGAGCTGCGCCGCGAGCTGGGCCTCGACCGGCCCCTCTACCTCCAGTACGCGAGCTGGATGGGGCGCCTGCTCCAGGGCGACCTCGGCCGCTCGATCCGCAATCAGGAGCCGGTCGTCGAGAACGTGGGCCGCCGCATCCGGCCGAGCCTCGAGCTGGCCGGCCTCGCGATGGCGATCTCGCTGCTGGTGGCCACCCCCATCGGCATCCTGTCGGCGGCTCGCCGCAACTCCCCGATCGACCGCGTCGGCACCTCGTTCGCCCTCTTCGGCATCTGCATGCCGAACTTCCTCATCGCGCTGCTCCTGATCTTCGTGTTCGGAGTGACCCTGCGCTGGCTGCCGATCTCGGGCTACGTCGACCCGCTGGAGGAGCCGTGGGACGGCCTCCGCTCGCTCGCGCTGCCCGCCATCACCCTGGGCCTGGCCCTCGCCGCGGTCATCACCCGCACCCTGCGCTCGAGCATGCTCGAGGCGCTGTCGGAGGACTACATCCGCACCGCGCGGGCCAAGGGCCTCCCCGACGGCGCGGTGGTGCGCCGGCACGCCCTGCGCAACGCGCTGATCCCGGTGGTCACCGTGCTGGGGCTCCAGCTCGGCACCCTGATCGGCGGCGCGGTCATCACCGAGTACGTGTTCGCCCTGCCCGGGGTCGGCCGGCTGGTGGTGGACGCGGTTTTCGCGCGCGACTACCCGCTGGTGCAGGGAGTGGTGTTGCTCATCGCGGTGGGCTTCATCTTGAGCAACCTCGCGGTGGATCTCCTCTATGGCTGGATCGACCCGCGGATCCGGTACCGGTGAGGCGATGACCGCGACCGTGATCGTCCGCGCGCGCAGCCGGACCGTCCGCGACCGGCGCTGGGACACCCTGCGCCGCGCCGCCGCCACGCGGCTGGCGCCCTTCGGGGCCGCGGTGCTGTTGCTGGCGGTCGCGGCCGCGCTGCTCGCCCCGGTGGTCGCGCCGCACGACCCGCTCAAGCAGGACCTGAACCACACGCTGGGCCGCCCCGACCGCGTTCACCCGCTCGGCACCGACAACGTGGGCCGCGACGTCCTCTCGCGGGTGATCTGGGGCACGCGGGTATCGCTGGTGGCGGGCTTCGGCTCGGTGCTGATCGCGGTCGTGGTCGGCGGCGTGCTGGGCCTCGCGGCGGGCTACGCGGGTGGCCGGGTCGACAACCTGATCATGCGGGTCATGGACGCGGTGCTGTCCTTCCCGCCGCTGGTGCTGGCCCTCGCCCTGGGCGCGGTGCTGGGGGCCGGCCTCACCGGCGTGGTGATCGCGCTGGGCGTGGTCTATACCCCCACCTTCGCCCGGCTCATGCGCGGCCAGGTGCTCGCGATCACCGCGCGCGAGTACGTCGACGCGGCGCGTGCGCTCGGCCTGCCGGGCTGGCGCATCGCCTGGAGCCACGTGCTCCCCAACGCCACCGCGCCGATCGTGGTGCAAGCCTCGCTGAGCGTGGCCTTCGCGATCCTGGCCGAGGCGTCGCTGTCCTTCCTCGGGCTCGGGGTGCAGCCGCCCGGCGCCTCGTGGGGCAGCATGATCAACGCGGGGCGCGGCTACCTGCAGCAGGCCCCGTGGATCGTCTTCGGCCCCGGCGCGGCCCTCTTCGTGACGGTGGTCGGGCTCAACTTCGTGGGCGACGCGATCCGGGACGCCCTGGACCCGCGCCTGCGGGTCTGAGGCCCGCGCCGGCGAGTCTGAGGCCCGCCTCTGCGAGGCTGAGGCCCGCCCCTGCGAGGCTGAGGTATGATCGGGGCCAGGGAGGCGACCATGGCACAGGCAGAGACGCCGCGCGGCATCAACCACGTCGTGCTGAACGTTCGCGACATCGAGGTCTCGCATCGGTTCTGGACCGAGATCATGGGCTTCCGTTGCGTGGCCCAGCTCAAGTCCCAGCCTGGGAAGGTGCGGCCGAAGATGCGCTTCTACAGCGGCGTCTCCGCCCACGGCGACGTCTCGCACCACGACCTGGCCCTGGCCGAGGCCCCGAAGCGCGAGGGGGCGGCCGAGGCCGAGCCCGAGACGTGGAGCCTGATGCGCGGGGGCGTGGGGCTCAACCACGTGGCGATCGCCTGGCCGGACCGCGAGTCCTGGCTCAAGCAGGTCCAGTTCCTGCAGGACAAGGGCGTGGTCTTCCACCGGCGCATCAACCACGGCATGACCCACAGCGTATACATCTCGGACCCCGACGGGCACGGCATCGAGGTGCTCTACGAGCTGCCGCGCGAGGTGTGGGAGCACGACATCGACGCGGCCCAGAACTACGCCGAGTCGCTGCCGACCGAGGGCGCCGAGTCGCTGGTGGACCGGGTCGACAACCCGGTCTTCGGGGCGTCGCCCGCGGCTCGTTAAGACGCGATCTCGAACTCGATCCGGCCGAGGCCCGAGCCCTCGACCGGCACCACGCCGTCGCTGACCCGCAGCCGGTCCGCCCCGACCTTGCCCCCCGCCTGTAGCCGCGCCAGGGTCGCCTTCACGCGCTGATCGGTGAGGGCCCGGGCCGCCGCGGCCGCGCTCGGCTCGTCCCGGGCGAGCTCGCTCACGATCGCGTCGACGCTCGCGGGAACCGGCCGGCCCGGGAAGTGCTCGGCGAAGAGGCGGGCCGCCGCGGCGGGCGCGCCGCCTTCGCCCTCGCGCGCGGCCGCGTCGACGCGCCGGCGCACCGCCTCCCGCTTCAGCGCCGCGATGTCGTCCACCGTGAGCACCGGCTTCATCGAGAGGTTGACCCCGGGCGCCTCCCGCAGGAAGCCGGCCAGGCGCTCGACGTGGCGGTCGAAGTCCTTGGCGAACGTCGTGCTGCCCGCCTCGAAGTAGACCGGCCAGATGCTGACCGTCTCGACCCGCGCGTCCTCGCTGTAGAAGATCTTGCCGACCCAGCTCAGCGGCAGCGTGGCCACCCCGAGCGCGGTCTTGCGCACCGCCTCCCAGAACGCGTCGTCGAAGTTGAGCTGGCGGGAGGCGACGTTGCCGGAGATCGGCACCGCGAGCTTCACCTCCCCCTTGGCGTTCTTGAGCAGCGAGATCAGCATGCCGAGGGGCACGCCCACCCGGTCCCGGACCGCGTCGCCGCTGCGCGACGGCGCGAAGTCGGGCTGGCCGAGGACGATGTCGTTGGTGGCGGTGAGCACGTCGTCGACGACCCGGTACCGCACCGTGGTGCCGAAGGCCCCGCGGCGGGCGATCCAGCCGATCAGCCGGTTCGAGTACGGGTTGACGCGGGGGAGCGGGAAGTCGGTGAGCTTGCCTTCGAGATCCAGGTTGACCGGGCCGCCGAGCGCGCCGATCGTCCCCTTGAGCTCGAACGGGGCGCCGCCGGTGAGTCGCCCCGCGAGGCTGAGCTGGCCCTTGGTGCCGCGCGCGGTGCCGAGGTCGCGGCCGCTCACCGCGATGCGCGAGGCCTCCTCGGCGAAGGCGGGCGTGGTGCCGCGGTCGACGAAGCGGACGAAGCCCTCGTCGACCGCGAGCGTGCCCACCGTGATCGCGGGGCCGGTGCCCGCGGGGGGCGCGGGCGCCCGCCCGCGCGCGGAGGACGTCGGCGCGGCGCGCGGGATCCCGTTCGGCAGGAGCAGGGTGATCAGGGGCAGGCTCCCGTCTGCCTCCCGCTCGACCAGCGCCCACGGCTTGTCGATCGCGAGGCGCTGGATGGTCACGCGGCGGGGCCAGTCGGCGTCGAGCCCGGTCACGTCGACGCGCTTGATGTAGGCGAGCATGCGCTGCCCGTCGCCCATCGTGGTGTCGTCCACCGCGAGCTGGCCGGTGGCCGCCACCGCCAGCGGGGTGAGCGTGCCCTTGACGCGCAGATCGGTGTCGACCTTGCCCGCGAGCGTGACCCGCGAGGGGAGGAAGGCCTGCGCGGTGGCCAGATCCATCTGCTTGAGCGACAGCTGCAGGTCCACCGCCTGGGTGTCGAGCCGGATCTGCCCGCGCGCGTCCACCGTGCCGCCGGTCGCGGTGGTGGCGCGTAGCCGGATGTCGGCGGGCTCGCGCGCGGGCCAGGTGAAGTTGCGGACGAAGAGGGCCGCGTCCTTGATCTCGTCGCGGGCGGTCGGCCGCACGGTCGAGTCGATGATGGAGAAGACGCCCGCCCGCACCGCCGCCCGGCGCACGCGCAGGTCGAGCTGGGGTGCGGAGCCCGCCGCGGCCGGCGCCGCCCGCGGCTCGGCCGGCGCCGCCGCCGCGGGGGGCGCGGTCGGGCGGGCCGGCGGCTCGAGCAGCGCGCGGAGCGGGAAGGAGCCGTCGGCGGCGCGCTCGATCTGAGCCCACGGCTTCTCGAGGGTCACGCGGTCGACGACCAGCGAGGCCGGCCACGCCCACTCGATCCCGCTCGCCTCGAGCTTCGTCGCGCTGACGAGCGGCTTGCCGCCGTCGCCCAGCGCCATGTCGGTCACGCTCGCGGTGCCGCGCGCGGTGATCACGAGCGGGTCGAGGGTGGCGTGGAGCTGGAGGTCGCCGCTCGCCTTGCCGGTGGCCTGCCCGCGCACCGGCAGGTAGGGCTGCATCGGGGCCAGGTCCACCCCGGCCGGGTGGAGCTCGAGATCGAGGCTCTGGTGGGTGGGGTCGAGCGCGCCGCGCGCGGTGACGGTGCCCGCGCCCGGGGTCGGCGTCTCGAGGCGGACCGGGATCGGGGCGCGCGCGGGCCAGGCAAACTCGCGCGCCACGAGCCGAACTCCGGCGATCTCCACCTTCGCGGTCGGGGTCACCGCCGCGTCCATGATGCTGGCCGCGCCGTCCTCGAAGAGGACCTCGTGCACGGTGAGGCTCACCGCGGGAGCCGTCGGGACCGGCGGAGTCGACGATGGCGGCGTGGTCGGCACGGGCTCCTTCTCCGTGGGCGCCCGGGCCGTCCGCCGCGCGGCGAGGATGGTGGTGAGCGGGATGCTGCCGTCGGCCCGCCGCTCCATGCGCACCCAGGACTTGCGCATGTGGACGCGGTCGACGGTGACGGTCGCGGGCCACGCGTAGTCGAGCCCGGTCAGCTCGAGGCGTCCCACCGTGAGCAGCGGCGTGCTGCCATCGCCGTCGGCGAAGGCCAGGTCGGAGAAGGCGAGCGCTCCCCGCGCGCCCATCTCGACCTTCTCCCCGACCGTGCCCTTCATCGCGAGATCGCCGTCGAGGTGTCCCTGCACGCGGCCGGCGAGCGGCAGATACGGGTGATAGGGCGCCAGCGTGACGCCGACCAGGTGCGTGCGGAGGTCGAGGCGGACCGGATCGAGGGCCACCGTGCCCTGGGTCTCGATGGTGCCGCCGTCCGGGGTGGCCGCGGTGAGGGTGATCGTCGCGGGCCCGCGGCTCGGCCAGGAGAGATCGCGCGCGGTCAGCCGGATGGGCGCCAGGCGCAGGCGCGTGGGCGGCTCCACGGTGG
>DASZJM010000655.1:0-3097 GCA_035948165.1 Candidatus Methylomirabilota bacterium | reverse complement strand
GTGGGCGGCCCGTCGGGATCGCCGGTGATGCTCATGTACCCGCTGATCGCCTGCGCGAGCATGTCGTAGCCGCGCTGGGGCGCGTAGGGGCCGGTCTGGCCGAACGCGGTGATCGACGCGTACACGAGGCCGGGGTTCACGCGGCGCAGGTCGTCATAGCCGAGGCCGAGGCGCTCCATGGTGCCCACGCTGAAGTTCTCGCTCACCACGTCGGCGTGGCGGACCAGCTCGCGGAAGAGCTCGACGCCGGCCGGGGTCTTCAGATCGAGGGTGACGCCGAGCTTGTTGCGATCGCGGTACTGCGCGGCCGGCACTCGCTCCTCGACGCCGTCGCGCCGCCGCTTCACGCCGAGCGAGACGCGCTCGCGCCCGCGCTCCGGCGACTCGACCTTGATCACCCGCGCGCCCATGTCGGCGAGCAGCATCGTGCAGAAGGGCATCGCGATGACCTGGCCCAGATCGAGCACGGTGACGTCGTCGAGCGCCTGATCCACGGAGAGCGCCCCTAGCTCGGCGTGACGCCGGGCGGGACGACGCCGGGGGCGCCGGACCAGAGGCCCCCGGCCAGGTAGCCGCCGTCCACCGCGAGCGTGTGGCCGGTGACGTAGCTCGCGTCGTCGGAGGCCAGGAAGAGCGCGACCCGGGCAACTTCCTCGGGCTCTCCGAAGCGCCCCATCGGGATGCGCTCCACCCGCCGGCGCCGCGCCTCTTCGGGCAGGGTCCGGGTGAGCCGGGTGTCGATCTGGGCCGGGGCGATCGCGTTCACCGCGATGCGGTGCTGTGCCAGCTCCACCGCCATGGTGCGGGTCAGCTCGATGACGCCGGCCTTGGCCGCGTTGTACCCGACCAGGTTCTCGACGCCGCGGAAGCCGTTGATCGACGCGGTGGTGATGATGCGGCCGCCGCCGCCCTGGCGGACCATCTGCCGGGCCGCGGCCTGGCCGCAGAGGAAGACGCCGGTCAGGTTCACGCGCAGCACCCGCAGCCACTGCGCCTCCGGGTGCTCCAGGAACGGCGCGGAGTGGGCGATGCCCGCGTTGGCGAACATCACGTCGAGCCGGCCGAGCTCCGCGACCACGCGGTCCACGAAGGCCTGGACCTGCGCCGCGTCGCCCACGTCCAGGCCGATCGCGATGGCCTTGCCGCCGCGGCGCCCGATCTCCTGCGCGACCTTCTCGGCCGCCTCGAGCTGGACATCGCCGAGCGCGACGGTGGCGCCCTCCTCGGCGAAGAGGAGCGCGGTCGCGCGCCCGATGCCGAGCGCGCCGCCGGTGATCGCCGCCACCCGCCCCTGCAGGCGCATCGGCGGGATCATAGCGCATCGTCCCCGTCTAGATTCGCTCGACGTCCGCCCGGCCGAAGAGGCCGTACGGCCGCACGCACAGCATGGCGATCAGGACGAGGTAGGAGCTGACGCCGCTGAATCCGCCCACCACCGGATCCAGGTAGCCGGCCGCGAGGCTCTCCAGCGTCCCGATGGCGAGCGCCGCCACGACGGTGCCCGCGATGCTGTCGAGGCCGCCCACCACCACGATCGGAAACACCTTGAGCCCGACCAGCACGACCCCGAGTCCGCTGCCGGCCACGAAGGTCCACAGCGTGCCGCCCAGGACCGAGATCGCGGCCATGAGGGCCCACGCGATGCCGAAGTGGCGGTCGACGTCGATGCCGACCGCCATGGCGGTCTGCTGGTCGTCGGCGATGGCGCGCAGCGCCAGCCCGGTCCGGCTCCAGCGGAAGAACGCGCCCACCGCGGCGGCGCAGATCAGCGCGACGACCGCGGCGACGAGCCTCCCGGGGGCGATCGGCACGCCGTACACGCCGATCGGGTCGGTCGGCAGTGGCAGCGCGATCGCGCCGGGGATGCCCGCGAGGACCAGCGGCGTCGCGCCCCGCATCACCATGCCGAGGCCGAGGGTGACCATGATCGCCGAGATGAGCGGGCGTCCGACGAGGCGCTGCAGGACGAGCCGGTTGAAGCCGAGCGCCGCCCCCACCGTGCCGGCTCCCGCCAAGCCGAGGGCGGACGCGAGCCCGAGACCGGTCATGTGCAGGCCGGTCGCGACCAGCCGGGCGCCGAGCATCGCCCACTCCCCGAGGGCGAAGTTGATCATGCGGGACGTCTTGTAGACCACCACGAACGCGAGCGCGATCAGGGCGTAGATCGCGCCGGCGAGCAGTCCGTCCACGAGCAGGGAGATGAAGAACGACATGCAGGGAGCCCCGGCGGAGCGGGCCCACTCTAGCGCATTCGCCCGGCTGGCGTCTTCGCCCCGGCAAGGGCAGAATGGCGGCTGGAGGAGTCGCCTCAGCATGGAGACCTTGATGATCGGCTGCCCCGCCTGCGGGGCCACGAACCGGGTCCCGGCCGACAAGATCGCGCGGGGGCTCGCGCCGGTGTGCGGCAAGTGCCGGGCGCCGCTGCCGGCCGGCAAGCCGCAGCCGGTGACCGACGCGAGCTTCGCCGGGGACGTCGAGGGCTCGCCGGTGCCGGTGCTGGTGGACGCGTGGGCCCCGTGGTGCGGGCCGTGTCACATGATCGCGCCGGTCGTCGACCAGCTCGCGACCGAGCTGGCGGGCCGGGTGCGGGTGGTGAAGCTCAACGTGGACGACAATCCTCAAACCGCGGCGCGCTTCGACCTGCGCTCGATCCCGACCCTGCTGGTGCTGAAGGCCGGCCGCGAGGTCGACCGCCTGGTCGGCGTCCAGCCCAAGCAGGAGATCGTGCGGCGCCTGGAGAGGGTCCTCGGGTGAGGGCCCTGCTGAGCACCTGGCACCAGCGGAGGACGGAGCGACCATGGGACTCGATCTCCTGATTCGGAACGGCACGATCGTCGACGGCTCCGGCGCGGCCCGCTACCGGGGCGACGTGGGGGTGCGGGACGGGCGCATCGTGGAGATCGGGCACGTGGGCTCGGTGGCGGAGCGGACGATCGACGCCGACGGCCTGATCGTGGCGCCCGGCTTCGTCGACGGCCACACCCACATGGACGCGCAGGTGGCGTGGGACCCGATCGGCAGCTGCTCCTGCTGGCACGGGGTCACCACCGTCATCATGGGCAACTGCGGCTTCGCGCTCGCCCCGTGCCGGCCCGAG
>DASZJM010000654.1:0-2606 GCA_035948165.1 Candidatus Methylomirabilota bacterium | reverse complement strand
CCACGGAACGTTCACACCGAGGGCCGCCAGGGTGATGATGGTCACGAGGATCAGGAGCACCCCCAGCACCGATACCGGCCGGCGCCGCCAGCTCTTCTCGCCCGTTCCGGCGAGGAATGGGAGCAGCAGCAGGAACCCGATAGCCAGCGGCGGGCCGACGAGCAGGATTGCGGTCTCCGTCCACGGTGGCAGCAGAGCGAAGAGCGCGAAGAGGGACAGAAAGTAGAAGTCCGGCTTCGGCACGGTGTCGATGATGGTGGGATCCGGGACTCCGTTCGGGCCATTGGGGCCGAAGATCGCGGCGCAGAGCAGCACCAGGAGGACGACCACGCCCATCGCGACCATGTCCTTGCGCGCGGCCACCGGGAAGAAGGGGACGCCGTCCTTCGCGACTTCTTCTTCGTATTGCTGTCGGTAGGTCTCGCGATCGACGAGCCGACCCGGCATCGGCCACTCGTTGATGCCGAGCCGGAGGACCAGCCACAGATGCAGGCCCACGAGCCCGATCAGGAGCCCCGGGAGCGCGAAGACGTGAAGGGTGAAGAAGCGCGAGAGGGTCCGGCCGGCCACGATCGGTCCGCCGAGCAGGACGTGGACCAGCGCCGAGCCGGCGTAGGGCACCCGGGCGACGATCGAGCTGCCGATGCCGAGCCCCCAGTAGGCGTCCTGATCCCAGCGCAAGATCTGGCCCGTGAACGCCATCCCCAGCGTGCACAGGAAGAGGAGGACGCCGGCAACCCAGGTCAGCTCCCGCGGATACTTGTGGGCGCCCCAGAGAAAGACCTGGATCATGTGGAGCGTCATGACGAGGACCATCGCGTTCGAGCCCCAGAAATGGATCGCCCGCAGATACCATCCCAGCGCGGCCTGGTAGTTGAGGTACTCGAGGCTGTCGTAGGCCTGGTCCGGCGACGGGACGTAGACGAGCGCGAGGCAGATGCCGGTGGCGATCTGCAGCACGAAGAGGATCATGGTCGCGCTGCCGAACACGTAGGCCCAGCTCGCGGTCTGCCGCGGGACCCGATGCTCCATCGGGAGCGCGAGGATCCCGCCGATCCCCGTGCGCTCCTCGAACCAGTGACCGATCGC
The DNA here is from genome assembly GCA_035948165.1 of Candidatus Methylomirabilota bacterium. Lineage (GTDB taxonomy): Bacteria > Methylomirabilota > Methylomirabilia > Rokubacteriales > CSP1-6 > CAMLFJ01. The sequence continues at coordinate 1,517 of DASZJM010000654.1, read as the reverse complement.
GCGGAACATTGCGATCACGCCGGCTGGGACAAGGTCGGGATCTGGCCGCCCCGCACCCAGAGCTCTCCGTCGCGGACCTCGTACTCGTACTCGAACAATCCCCGGGGCGGCGGACCCGACGCGCGCGAGCCGTCCTCGTAGTAGGCCCCGCCGTGGCAAGGACACATGAACAGCCGCGACTGGGCGAACCATCGAACGGGACAGCCGAGGTGGGCGCAGTTGACCGCGAAGATCTGGAAGCGCTCACCGCTGATCCGCCGCACCCAGCAGGGAATCGTCGCGGTCGCGCCGTCCCACGCCACTCGCAAGGGGTTCTGGTACGTGGCCAGCCGCGTCTGGCCCTCGGGGAAGCTGCCGAGCGGTCCCAGCCGGATCCAGGCCTGCGCGGATCGACCGCGGGCCGGCCCCAGGATGTAGCCGATCACGGGAACGCCAACCAGGGCGCCGGCCAGCACGTTCAGCCCGAGCCCGAGCTTGAACAGGAAACCGCGGCGCGAGGGTGTCTCAGAGCACATGGGTTCAGCCCTCCGGCCGGCCGGGGACCGGCTGGCGATGCCCGACGAGCCAGGCCACGAGGTCGGAAATTTGTTGGGGCGTGAGCGGCCGCCCCGGCAGGGCGTCCCGCCAGTCGGGCTTGCCCAGGTCCGGTCGCCCGGCAATCACCGTGGTTCGCAGGGACTGATCGCTCACCAGAGCGAGATACGACGGATCCACGACCGAGCCCGTCGTCGGCCCACCCTTGCCCTCCGGTCCATGGCACCGCGCGCAGGCGCTGGCAAAGACGACCGCACCCCGTTCTTTGTCCCCGGCGCCGGGACCCTTGCCGGGACCCTGGTAGGGCGGCAACGTCGTGCCGGCCACGGCGTCGGCCCGAGTCCAGCGGGTGAGCATCCCCTGGACGAGCGCGTCGACCTGCGCGTCGGTCAGATCGCCCCCCGCGCTCTTCCGGAACGCCGGCATCGAGGTGCCCGGCACCCCCTCCCCGATGATCGTGCGGAGTCGGTCCGCCGACACGAGGGCGAGGTAGACGGGGTCGTTGAGCGACCGGGCGGCTCCGAGGCGACCACCGGCACCGTGACAGCCCGCGCAGTTACGTCCGTAGAGCACGTCGAACGCCGTCACCTGCGAAGGCATGACCTCACGGTTCGCGACCGCCGGGCGCCCGGGCAAGGCGTCACAGGCGGCGAAGCCGAGACACCCAACGACCGCGACGACAGCCGCGAGTAGCCGCGAAAAATGGTTCATCTGTCGATCTCGCGGGGGCCAGGGGCCTTGACCCCCGCGCGCGCCGCCAGCGGCCATGTCTGCATGGTGGCGACCGGTTGCGCCCGGGACACCACGTATCCGGCCGCCAGCCCGAACGCGATCTGGGAGATCACGAACCAGGTCCAGTCGACGCGGGCGTTCAGGATCGGATTGATGACGCCCAGCACCGCCCACAGCCCTCCAGTCCACAGCAGCGGCGCCACGAGGCCTCCCCAGAAGACGTGTCGGCCGGGCAGCATCGGCAGGATCAC
>DASZJM010000653.1:0-1814 GCA_035948165.1 Candidatus Methylomirabilota bacterium | reverse complement strand
GCGTGACGGCGCACGGTTCGAGCCGCTCCCCTGGAGCAGGCCCGGGACCGGGGACGGAGCGCAACAGGACGCAAGGAGGGACCCCCCTCATGTCAGAGACCGAATTCAGCGGGAACCCGGAGAGTGGCGGCCCTCCGCCGGGACCTCCACCGGAGAGCCGACCCCCGGAGGGTGCAGAAGGCGCTAGCCCTCAGGCCCCGCCGCGCCCGGCGCCCCGCAAGCCCAAGATCGGCGACACGCGCCCCGCGCCCGCCGTACCGCCGGCGAGGCCCACGGCGACGGCCGCGCCGGTCGTCCCGCTGGTACGACCAGACCCCGTTCCTTCCAAGGAGGGCGGGACCGACGTGGCAGGGCCGGCTGGGCCCGCACGGGAGCGGACCGACGAAACCGAAGGGGGAGAGGGGCGCAGCCGGGGGCGGCGCCGTTCCGCGCGGGACCGGCGCTCGCGCCAGACGGGTCGTTACCTGGTGTGCGTGCACGTACAGCCGCACATGACGCAGATCGCCATGCTCGAGGGTCGCTCGCTCGTCGAGCATTACGTGTCCCGGGCGGCTGATGACACGAACCAGATCGACGGCAACGTCTACCGGGGCCGCGTGCAGAACGTGCTCCCGGGCATGGAGGCCGCCTTCGTCGACATCGGGATCCCCAAGAACGCCGTGCTGTACCGGGGCGACGTCCGCTACGACAAGGAGGACATCGAGGGCGGCGCGTCGCAGCAGCAGCCACGGATCGAGGACGTGCTCAAGGCGGGGCAGACGATCCTGTGCCAGGTGACCAAGAACCCGATCGGCGCCAAGGGGGCGAGGCTGACCCAGGAGGTGTCGCTGCCTGGGCGCTTCGCCGTCCTCGTGCCGAACTCGAGCGCGTTCGGGATCTCCAAGCGCCTCGGGGACAACGAGCGCCGCCGCCTGCGCCGAGTGATCGACGAGGTGAAGCCCACGGGGCACGGGATGATCGTGCGCACGGCGGCCGAGGGCGTGTCGGCTGAGGAGCTCCAGCGCGACGTCACGACGCTCGTCGAGCAGTGGAACGCCATCGAGGCGGAGGCGAAGAAATCGAACACGCCGGGTCTTCTCTACCGCGAGCCCGACCTGGCTGTGCGCATCCTGCGCGAGGAGCTGAACTCCGAGTACCGCGGCGTGGTGATCGACGACCGCGTCCTCTACGAGCAAGTGCGCGACTACGTGACGGCGGTGAGCCCGGAGTTGGCCGAGCGCGTCGAGTTCTACGACACCGAGGCGGAGGGCCTTCCCATCTTCGAGCGCTACCACGTGCACGAGCAGCTGCACAAGGCGCTCGACCGCAAGGTGTGGTTGCCCTCGGGGGGCTCGCTGATCATTGAGCGAACAGAGGCTCTGACGGTGATCGACGTCAACACCGGCAAGAACGTCGGCAAGACGAACCTTGAAGAGACGGTGTTCCGCAACAACCTCGAGGCGGCCGAGGAAGTGGCGCGCCAGCTCCGGCTGCGGGACATCGGCGGCATCATCGTGATCGACTTCATCGACATGGAGGTCCGGGAGAACCGCGACAAGGTGGCCGCGGCGCTGCGCAACGCGCTGTCCCGGGACAAGACGCGGACCCAGGTCTTCGACATATCCGAGCTGGGACTGGTCGAGATGACCCGCAAGCGGGTATCGGAGGGCCTGCTCGAGACCCTGTCCACCGAGTGCACGGTGTGCGGGGGCCGGGGGGTCACCCTCGACGATTCCGTCCTCCGCTGATGCGCTAGGATTTGCGGCTTATGTATGCGGTGATCAGGTCCGGAGGGAAGCAGGAGCGCGTGGCCGAGGGCCAACGCGTCCGCGTGG
>DASZJM010000652.1:0-4000 GCA_035948165.1 Candidatus Methylomirabilota bacterium | reverse complement strand
GAGCGGGCCCAGCACCAGCAGCGCGCCGACCGCGTTCAGGATCGCGAAGCCCCAGAGGCCGAGGATCATCCCGCCCGCGGCGGAGCCGATGGCGCCCATCAGGCCCATGAGCAGGTCGGCCAGGCCCTGGACCGAGGCGCGCTCGACGGGGGACAGCGCGTCGGTGAGCAGGGCGCTCCCGGAGACGAACGCGAGGTTCCAGCCGACGCCGTTCAGGAACAGCCCGAGGATGATCGTGGCGCCGGCGTGGCCGGGGGCGAGCCCGGCGACGGCCACCGCGAAGATCAGCAGGAGGGCGCCCGACGCGATCACCGGCATGCGGCCGAAGCGGTCGGAGAGCCAGCCGGAGAGCGGCGAGGCCACGTACATGCCGGCCAGGTGCAGCGACACCGCGACCCCGATGGTGCCGACGGTGTGGCCCTGGTCGTGCAGGTAGAGCGGCGACGTCGAGGTGGTGCTGATCATCACGAACGGGCTGATCGAAAGGGTGGCGAGCGCGATCTGCACGCGCACGTCGGCCAGGATGGCGCCGAGCGAGCGGGCGAGGCCGGCGGGCCGGCCCGCGTCCGCCTCCGCGGCGTCGCGGCGGGCGAGCGCGAGCGGATCGGGTCGCAGGAACAGGAAGGTGAGCACCGCCGCGACCCCGTAGCCGGCCACGCTCACCAGGAACGGGCTCGCGGTGTCCGGGATGCCGAGGCGCGCGCCGAGGGAGAGCGCGGGCGCCATCAGGTTCGGCCCGATGATCGAGCCGAGCGCGGAGCCGCCCACGATGATGCCCATCGCGCGTCCGCGCTGCTCGGGCCGGCTCACGTCGGCGGCCGCGTAGCGCGCGAGTAGGTTCGAGGTGGACGCGATGCCGAAGAGCGCCATGCCGGCGAGCATCAGGGGGAAGCTGCGGACCGCCACGCCCAGGAGGCCCAGCACCGCGCCCGCCACCGCGAGCCCGTAGCCGAGCGCGAGACCCGGCCTCCGGCCCGCGCGGTCCATGAGGCGGGCCAGCGGCCAGCTCGCGAGCGCGGTGCCGAGGGCGCCCACCGCGATCGGCACGCCCGACCAGGTGTTGGTGCCGGTGATGCTGGCCGCCATGATGCTGCCGACCGCCAGGCTGATGGAGTGGCCGGTGCTGCCGCAGACCTGAGCCACGAACAGCGTGGTCATCAGCTTCGCGCGGACCGTTCCGCGGGGTGACGTCGTCGTCAGGGCATGCATGAGCGAATGAGCCGGGGGAAATCGTACCACGCCCGCGCCGCGCGGCTCGATTCTGGTACGATCGCGCAATGCGCGTGAGCCGCGTGACCCCGTTCCTCGCCGACCTTGGCGGCGGCAAGAACCTCTGCTTCGTGAAGGTCGAGACCGACGGCGGACCGCACGGCTGGGGCGAGTGCTACACCCAGGCCGATCGCGATACCAGCGTCGTGGCCCTCGTGGAGGCGATCGGCCGCTACCTGGTGGGCCGCGACGCCTCCCACATCACCCACTTCGTGCACTGGGCCTATCACGACTTCGCGACCAAGCGCGGCGCGATGGACTTCTGGTCCGCGGTGAGTGGGCTCGAGCAAGCGCTGTGGGACATCGCGGGCAAGCGCCACGGGGTGCCGGTGCACGCGCTGCTCGGCGGCCCGTGCCGGGAGCGGGTGCGGGTCTACGCCAACGGCTGGTACGGTGGCGCGAAGGTGCCCGCCGACTACGCGGCGCGGGCGCGCGAGACGGTGGCGCGCGGGTTCACCGCGCTCAAGTTCGATCCGTTCCCGGGTCCGTGGCGCACCCACGTCTCCCGCGAGGTCGAGGAGAAGGCGGTCGCCACGGTGGCCGCGGTGCGCGAGGCGGTCGGCCCCGCGATCGACCTGCTGATCGAGGTGCACCGGCGCCTCGCCCCGATGCACGCGGTCCGCGTGGCCCGCGAGCTGGAGCGCTTCCGGCCCTTCTGGTACGAGGAGCCGGTCTCCTCCACGAATCTGGAGGCGCTCGCGGAGTGCCGGCGGCAGATCGCGATCCCGATCGTGACCGGGGAGGAGCTCTACACCCGGGCCGAGTTTCGGCGCTGCTTCGAGCTGCGCGCGGCCGACATCGTGAACCCGGACGTGTGCAACTGCGGCGGCATCCAGGAGCTGCGGGCGATCGCCCAGATGGCGGAGCCGTCGCTGGTGACCGTCTCGCCCCACAACTACAACTCGACGACGGTGGGGCTGGCCGCCACCGTGCAGGTCTCGGCCGCCATCCCCAACTTCCTCATCACCGAATACTTCGTGAACTTCGAGGCGCGGGGCCGGGAGATCGCCGCGCCCGCGCTCGAGGTGCGCGACGGCTTCATCGCGGTGCCCACTCGCCCCGGCCTCGGCGTGGAGCTGGACGAGGGCGCGCTCGCGCGCTTTCCCGCGCGGACGCTCGCCCGCTCGATGCCCACCCCGGGCCAGGAGGATCCATGAGCTCGACCGGTCTCGATCGTCGGACGTTTCTGCGTGCGGGCCTCGTCGCGGCGGGGGCCTCCGCGCTCCGCCCGCGGCCGGCGCGCGCCGCGGCGGCCGACCTCGACTTCGCCTCCGCCCTGGAGGCGGCGCGGGCGATCCGGCAGGGCACGGTGTCGTCGGTGGAGCTGACCACCCACGTGCTCGAGCGCATCGCGCGCCTGAACCCGAAGCTGAACGCGATGGTCGCGCTCGCGCCCGACGCCGCCCTCGCGCGGGCCCGCACCGCCGACGAGGCGCAGGCCCGCCGCGAGTCGTGGGGGCGGTTCCACGGGGTGCCGATCACGATCAAGGACACCTTCGAGGTGGCCGGCCTCACCACCACCGCGGGCTCGGCCTCGCTGCGGTCCCACGTCCCGACGCGGGACGCCGCGGTGGTGGCGCGGCTGCAGGGCGCGGGCGGGATCGTGCTCGGCAAGACCAACGTGCCGCTCTTCGCGTCCGACTGGCAGAGCTACAACGCGGTGTACGGACAGACCAACAACCCCTGGGACGTCTCGCGCACTCCGGGCGGCTCGACCGGCGGCGGCGCCGCCACGCTGGCCGCCGGGCTCAGCTACCTCGAGCCGGGCAGCGACCTGGCCGGTTCGATCCGCATCCCCGCGCACTTCTGCGGCCTCTACGGCCACAAGCCCACGCTCGACGTGGTGCCGATGCGCGGGCACATCCCGCCGCCGCCCGGCATCCCGGCCACGCCGCCCTCCACGCTGCCGGTGGCCGGGCCGCTCGCCCGCTCCGCCGCCGACCTGCTCGCCGCGCTCGAGGTGCTGGGCGGGCCCGACGGCGACGAAGCGCGCGCCTGGCGCTGGTCGCTGCCGCCCGCCCGCGGCGCCCGGCTCGCCGACTACCGTATCGGCTACGTGCTCGACGATCCCCACGCGCCTGTCTCGTCCGACCAGGCGCCGGTGCTGGCCGCCGCGGTGGAGGCGCTGCGGAAGGCGGGCGCGCGGCTCGACGAGGGCTGGCCGCCCGGGGCGAACGTGGAGGACCAGTACGACGCCTACTTGACGCTGCTCTACGCGCACTTCACGCCGCCGGTGCGCGAGGACCAGCTGGCCGGCCTGCGCCAGCTCGCGGCCAACCAGGACGGATCCTACCTCTCCCGTTACGCGCGGGCGGTCACCGCCTCCGATGCGTATCTGCAGACCATCGAGACGCGTCGGCGCGTGGCCCGCGGGGTCTGGCAGTCCTACTTCCGCACCCACGACGCGTTCCTGATGCCCACCGCGCTGGTGCCCGCGTTCCCGCACGACCAGTCCGCCAACGTGCTCACCCGCGTGCTGACCACGCCCGCCGGCCCGCGCCCCTACGGCGACCTCTGCTTCTGGATCTCGTTCGCGACCCTGACCGGGCTGCCCGCCACGGTGGCCCCGGCCGGGCTCACCGCCGGCGGACTGCCGGTGGGCCTGCAGATCGTGGGGCCCTATCTCGAGGACGCCACCCCCATCGCGGTGGCCGGCCATCTGGCCGAAGTGATCGGCGGCTTCAAGGCGCCGCCCGGATTCTGAGGAGGCAACGCGTGACCGACGACGACA
>DASZJM010000651.1:0-24235 GCA_035948165.1 Candidatus Methylomirabilota bacterium | reverse complement strand
GCATGCCCGGGAAGAAGAGCCGGCAGATCAGGTGGGTCATGCCGTACTCGGCCACGAACGGCTTGAGCGCGCGGACGACCTGGTCGGGGCCGCCGATGAGGAAGCGGTTCTTCATCAGGGCGTCCAGGTCGGTGGCGATGGCGGCGTCGATGAACGGATGCCGCCAGCCGCCCGCGTACTCCTTCCGGTAGGAGATCATGATGTGCTTCTCGGCCAGCTCGCGCGCCTCGCGATCGGTGTCCGCGATGATGACGTCGCGGGTGAGCGGCCACTCCGTCACCGGCTCCATCCGGCCCGCGGTGCGTCGGTTCGCGAGGAACTGCTGCTTGCCGGCCAGCAGGCGGGCCAGGTCCGCGGTGGGGCCGGGTACCCAGTTGTCGGCGAGGGTGGCGGCCCGCCGCAGGGTGATGTCGCCCCAGCCCCCGATCCAGAGCGGCGGGTGTGGGCGGCTCACCGGCCGGGGCTCGAGCCGGCCGTCGACCGTGTAGTAGGTACCGCGGAACTCGACCCGGTCCCCGGTCCACAGTGCCTTCATGATGGCGAGCTGCTCCTCGAAGCGCGCCCCCCGCTTCTCGAGCTCGGCGCCGTAGAGGGCGAACTCGTCGGGCTTGTAGCCGATCGCGATCCCGAGCACGAAGCGGCCGCCCGAGATCACGTCGAGCATCACCGCGTCCTCCGCGAGGCGCACCGGGTGGTAGAACGGGGCCACCAGGATGTCGGTGCCGAGCCGCATGCGAGAGGTCCGGGTCGCGAAGCCGGCGAGCACCGGCAGGGGCGACGGCCAGTAGTGGTCGGTGACCGAGTGGTGCTCCTCCATCCACACCGAGTCGAAGCCGAGGTCCTCCGCGCGCACCACCTCCTCGAGCGCGTCGCGGTAGTAGTGGCCGCCCTCGATGGGGATGAAGCCGACCTGGACCCCCGCCACCCTAGCGGTCGCTCGCGAGCTTGCCGCTGACGCCCCAGTTGGTCTTCTCGACGTCCTGGAACACCACGTGGACCTGGTCGGCGGTGGTCTTGCCGATCTTCACCATCGCGTCGGTGATGGCGGCCACGATCTCGCGCTTCTGCTGGTCGGTGCGTCCGGCGTACCACTGCACGGTGATGTTGGGCATGGGAGCCTCCTGGCTGGGTTGAGGGTTACCTGACTCGCCGCGGGTCGTCGAGGCGGCGGAGGTCGTCGGGGAAGCTCGAGGTGAACGAGTACGACTTCACGACACCGTCCGCCCCGAAGCGCACGCTGAGGTCCTTGCTCGTCTCGGCGGTGGAGTCGCGCTGGCCGAAGAACCAGCGCCAGGTGGGATCGCCGTTGTCGAAGCCGATCTGCACCGGCTCGCCGAACATGCGGACGAGGCCCCAGCGATCGGTCTTGCCTTTCACGATCCAGCCCTCCTCGGGCGACGGGAAGTCCCGCCCGAACTTGACCGAGACGCAGCCGGTCACGACGACGAGTGCGAGCAGACCGACGAGCCATCCGGGCCAACGCATGGCGCGGAATATGGATCCAACCGAAGCGAATGTCAACCGATCGCGAGTCCCTGCGTCGAGGGAAACGCGGAGGCACGCATCTCAGGCCCGCCGTCCCGGCCGCGGTCCTCCGCTCAGAACGTATACTCCGGCCGAGATCGAGACGATGGCCGTCCAGTCCAGGGCGCTCGGCCACTCGCCGAGGATCGGGATGGCCATGACCGCGGTCATCGCCGGGCACAGAGCGGCGAAGGCGGCCCCGCTCGAGGCGCCGAGGATGCTGACCGCGCGACCGTAGAAGACGAGTGAAATGACCGCGGTCAGGAGCCCCTGCACAAAGGCCTGAAGAGCGACGTCACCCCACGGGGCCTTCGCGAGCTTTGCCCCCGCGACGAGGAGGTAGACCGGTACGTAGAGAAGCAGGGCCCCGACGGCCGCGATGGCGGCGGCGTGCAGTCCATCGAGGCGAGCGCGACGCATCGCAACCGTGTAACAGGCCCAGGCCAGGCCGGAGCCGAGAAACAGCGCGTGGCCGATGTTCTCCCTGGCCCCGCCGGCGCCGCCGGCGCCCCAAGCGATGCCAAAGACGCCGGGGAGGATCAGCGCGAAGCCGATCTGCTTCGCCCCGGTGAAGGCCTCGCGCAGGACGACCGCGGCGAGAATGGCGACCATCAGCGGCATCACCCCGGGGAAGAGGGCTCCCGCGTGCGCGGCGGGAGCGAAGAGCAGGCCCAGGTTCGCGAGCAGGACCGGAGCCCCGCCGCCGAGCACGATCGCCGCCAGTCCGGCCGCGCCGAGGCGCTCGACGTCGAGGCCCTTCCTCAGCACGAACGGCAGCAGGAGCAGACCGGCGACGCCGAAACGAAGCGCCGCGATGTCCCACGGCGTGAGACTCGTCCGGAGACCGAGGCGAGCCACCACGATCCATCCGGACCAGATGCTGACCGCGGCGAGGCCGTAGAGTGCGCCACGCGTGTATTCGACGGTATGGACGTAACCCCTTTGCATTGTTTCAGAGGTTATGGTATCAACACGACACGAGCGGAGGCAAGAGCGAGAATGACCGATCGGGCGGATTCATTCGACTGGAGCGGGGGGCACCCGGCCCTGGACCTGGTGAACACCCTGGATGAGCGGCCCTCCGATTCGCCGATCGAGAAGCTGGTCACCTACCGGGACCTGGTCCGGTTCGCCCGGCGGGCGGGGCTCATCACGACCTCGATGTCGGCGCGACTGCTTCGTCTCGACGGGCGCTCTGGTGCGCGCGTCGTGGAGCGCGCCCGGGAGCTGCGCGAGCGCTTCCACGATGTGCTGGCCGCCGCCCACTCGCGCCGGCCGCCCCGGCGGCGCGATCTGGACGCGATATCCGCCGCGGTGCAGGCCGCGCATGCGGCGCGGGTGCTGGTCGCATCGCCGGCCCGGGGGCTCGCCCGTCACGTCTGGTCTCCTGCCTCGGCGCCCGACATCCCACTGCATGCGTGCTCGCTCGCCATCGAGCGTCTGGTCCTCGAGGCGGAGCCCGGGAGAGTCCGGAAGTGCGGCGCCTCCGACTGCGACGTCTACTATCTCGACACGAGCAAGAGCCGGCTTCGGCAGTGGTGCAGCATGACGAGCTGCGGAAACCGAGAGAAGCAGCGCCGATGGCGCGCGACGGGCTCGACTACGCGCGGGGCGCGGAGGGGACCGGGGCGGGCGGGCCGGCGGGCGGGAGCGTGAAGGTGAAGGTCGCGCCGTGACCGATCGCGCTCTCCACCCAGATCCGGCCGCCGTGGAGCGTGATGAACTTCCGTGACAGGGCCAGCCCGAGGCCGGTCCCCTCCACGCCGCGGCTCGCATCGCCCACCTGACGGAACTCCTCGAAGACCGCCTCGTGGTCCTCGGGGGCGATGCCGATCCCGGTGTCGGTCACCGCGATCTCGACCACGCCGTCACGGAAACCAGCGCGCACGTCGATCCGCCCGCCCTCCGGAGTGAACTTCAGCGCGTTGGAGAGCAGGTTGAGGAGCACCTGCTTCACCTTGCGCTCGTCGGCGTGGATCGTCCCGAGCCGCTCGTCGACGGTGCGGCCGAGCGTGACGCCGCGCCGGCCGGCCCGCTCCCGCATCAGGATTAGGACGTTCTCGATGGCCCCGGGCAGATCGAACGCGCTGATGGCCAGCTCCATGCGCCCGGCCTCGATCTTCGAGAGGTCCAGGATGTCGTTGATCAGGGAGAGCAGGTGCTGACCGGAGGAAAAGATGTCCTTGAGGTACTCCTCCTGCTTGTCGGTCAAGTCGCCGAACATCCGCTGGATGAGCACCTCGGAGAACCCGATGACCGCGTTGAGGGGAGTCCGGAGCTCGTGCGACATGTTGGCGAGGAACTCGGATTTGTGACGGCTCGCCGCCTCGAGCTGCCGGCTCTTGTCCTCGATCTCGCTGAACAGGCGCGCATTCTGGATCGCGAGGGCCGACTGGGCGGCGAACGTGCGCAGCAGGTCGATCGTCTCGGCTGGGAACTCGCCGGGACGGTTCCGGGTCACCGTGATGCAGCCGACGAGCCGGTCGTGGTGGGCCATCGGCATGGCGAGGATGGCCCGGATGCCGGAGGCGATCAGGTTGTCCCGCACCCGGCTCTCGTAGGCGCCCGGCACCGTGATGTCGGGCCCTGCACGGGCTCGCGGGCGACCGCGGTGCGCCCGATCGCGCCCTCGCCTTTCGCGATCCGGATGCTGCGCCGGGCCGCCGCGAGGGCTCCGCCGGTCTCGGCGGCGGCCCGGTGCACGAACTCCTCGGTGGCCTCGTCGTACTCGAACACGACTCCTCCGTCGAGCCCGGAGAGCTCGACCGCGTGGGAGACGATGGTGGTCAGCACGGTGGCCAGGTCGAGGGTCGAGCCGACCGCGCGGCCGACCTCGCCCAGCGCGGTCAGCTGCTCGACCGACCGGGTCAGGTCGGCGGTCCGGGCCTCCAGCTCCCTGAACAGGCGGACGTTCTCGATCGCGATGACCGCCTGGTCCGCGAAGGTGTGCAGCAGCTCGATCTGCTTGTCGGTGAACGGTCCGGCCTCACCGCGGCGGAGCTGGAGGGCGCCGATCGCCGCGCCCTCGCGCATGAGGGGCACGGCCACCGACGCGTGGAAGCCGAGCTCCCGGGCGTGGTGCCAGGTCCGAGGAAACTCGGCGGCCACCGCCGCGATGTCGGGCACGTGGACCACGCGTTGCTCGAGCACGCTCCGGGCGGTGATGGTCTCGCGCGCGATCGGCAGGACCCGCCCCCGCGGGGAGGCGAGTGGTCCGTGGTGGGCGACCAGCCGCAGTCCGTCGTCGTCCCGGCGCCAGATCTGGGCGTCGGTGGCGCCGCAGTAGCGGGCCGCGCTCTCCACCACCGTCTCCAGCACCGGCTGGAGGTCGGCCGGCGAGCTGCTGATCACCCGCAGGATCTCGGCGGTGGCGGTCTGCTGGGTGAGGCTGTCGGTGAGCTCCCGGTTGCGGGCCCCCAGCTCGGTGAGGAGGCGCACGTTCTCGATCGCGATCACGGCCTGGTCCGCGAAGGTCTCCAGGAGACCGATCTGCTTGTCGCTGAACGGGCTCACCGCGCCGCGCCGAAGCTGGATGACCCCGATCGCCATCCCGTCTCGCACGAGCGGCGCGCTGAGGGCGGTCCGGAAGCCGAACCGCCGCGCGTTCGCGCTGGCCTCGGGGAATTCTTCCGTCTCCGCCTGGAGATCCGCGATGTGGATGGTCCGCCGCTCCAGCACGGTGCGACCCCCGAGCGAGCCCCGCGCGATGGGCAGGTCGAACCCGGGCGGCTGGTGGACCGGGCCGTAGTGCGCGTCGCCGCGCAGGCGATCACCTTCGACCCGGAATAGCGAGGCGTCGTCCGCCCCGCAGAAGCGGGCCGCGTTCTCGACCACCGCGTCGAGCACCGGCTGCAGGGCGGTGGGCGATCCGCTGATCACCTTCAGGATGTTGGACGTGGCGGCCTGCTGCTCGAGGGCCTCGGCCAGGGATTGCTCCAGCGCGCGCCGGGACGAGGCCCCGCGCTCGCCGGCCGGTCGCGCGGGCGCGCGGCGGCTCGGCGGGCCCGCCGCCTTCCGGTTCGTCTTGCCGGATCTGGCCCGCCCCGCCATCGGTTCTCCTCGCCTTTCGCGGAACGCGCAACGTCCCGCGGTCGGCGATAGGCTAGGGGAAGATTCCCACCGGAGCAAGGGCCGGTCCCGGGGACTCGAGGCCGCGTGCTAGGATGGCCGCCGTGGAGAACTTCACCGCCGAGGAGCGGGCGGCCCTCGCGCCCTACTTCACCGAGCTCGACGGTCCCGTCTTCGCCCTCGTCAACCTGCCGGAGGTCGTCAAGGGCGCGCTCTTCGCGCGCTACTCTCGCTCGGCCAAGTCCCTGCGTCGGCTCTTCCTGGACGAGTTCCTCGAGCCGATCGGGCGGCCGGCGGAGGCGGGCACCATCGGCACCGCGCGCGCGGATCGGCTCTACGAGCGGGTCTTCAGCGAGTTCGGCGACGATTCGGTGGCCCAGCTGGGCGGCGTGCACCTGGCCTGCGAGGGCGCGTCCAACATTCTGACCAAGGTGCTCGAGTGGGGGCGGCTCATGGCCTACCTCGAGCAGTCCACCCGCTACGTGCCGTACACCGACCGCCCGGGCGGGCGATTCAAGTACCACGTGCCCGCCGAGCTGGACGGGCTCGCGCTGCGCGAGCGCTACGTGGAGGTCCTGGATCGCGCGTTCGAGACCTACACCCGCTGGATCGATCCGATGCGCGAGTACTGGATGCGGCGCTTCCCGCAGCCGTCGGGGGAGAGCGACGCGGCCTACCGCATGACGATCCGGGCGAAGGCGCTCGACAGCCTCCGCGGGCTCCTGCCCGCGGCGACCCGGTCGAACGTGGGCATCTTCGGGACCGGCCAAGGCTACGAGGCGCTCCTGCTCCGCATGCGGGCCCATCCGCTCCGGGAGGTGCGCGACTACGGCGCGTTGATGCTGGTCGAGCTGCAGAAGGTGATTCCCGCGTTCCTCCTGCGCCTCGAGCGGCCGGAGCGCGGCGGGGTCTGGGCGCGCTACCTGGAGGAGACGCGCGAGGCCACCGCCGCGGTGGCGGCGCGCCTGCTCGAGGACGTCGAGCCCGAGTCCCGGCCCGAGGTCACCCTCACCGACTTCGACCCGGACGGGGAGGTGAAGGTGGTGGCCGCCGCGCTCTACGCGGTCTCCGCCCTCCCGGACGATCAGCTCCTGGCCCTCGCGCGCAAGCTCGGCGACGAGGCGCGCCGCGAGGTGCTCGACGCCTACGTCGGCCGTCGCGAGAACCGCCGCCACAAGCCGGGCCGGGCGTTCGAGCGCACCGTCTACCGCTTCGACGTGCTCGGCGACTACGGTGCCTTCCGGGACCTGCAGCGTCACCGGCTGCTGACGCTCGAGTGGCAACCGCTCTCGACCCGGCACGGTTACGTGACGCCCCACGAGCTCGCGGAGGCGGGGGTGCTCCCGGAGTGGACCCGCGTGATGGAGGACTCGGCCGCGCTCCACGATGCCCTCGCCGCCGCCGCACCGGCCGCGGCCGCCTACGCGGTGCCGATGGCCTACCGGGTGCGGTTCTACATGGAGCTGAACGCGCGCGAGGCCATGCACATGATCGAGCTGCGCACCGCGCCGCAGGGGCACCCCGCGTATCGCCGGATCTGCCAGGCCATGCACCGCCTGATCGCCGAGCAGGCCGGGCACCGGGCGCTCGCCGGGGCCATGCGGCACACCGACCACTCGGGCGGAGAAGGCGGACGGCTCGAAGCGGAGCGAGCCGCAGAGCGTCGGCGTCTCGGAGGCTGAGCCGGGCGCGGCGCGTCGGCCAAGACCTGGCCGCTATGGCGCCGCCTCCATGACTCTGGGCTCGCCGCAAGAGAATGCCCTCGGGCGGGCCCGCTCACACTGAGCCAGCCGCAACTGGTAAGTAGCTGATTTGGCAGGTGTTCATGCTCGTCTAGGTCGTCCCCCGCCCAGTGGCATCGAGGTTGCCCCACGAGAGGGTATGAAAACGACACGCCCCCTCCTCGTGGGCCTCCTGCCGCTCATCCTCACCGCGGGGTGCGCGACGCAGGGCGCCTATCTGAACGAAGGGCCCACCGCGCTCGGCAAGCCCCCGTACCAGGTGGGGCCGGTGACGGTGGTCATGCGCCCCCAGGCCGAGGTGGAGCTGATCTGCCGCCTGCGGAGCCCGCACGCGGCGCCGAAAGGCCGGATCCACGGCTGCTACGTCCCGGCCGATCGCCTGATCGTGTCGACCGCCGACCCCTACGTCTTGATGCACGAGTTCAAGCACTACTTCGAGGGGCCCTGGCACAAGTAGGCTCGCGGTAGTCTCCTCCGTAGTCCCCGCTTGACCCGCCCGAACGTCCGCGGCATACTGCCTCGGCCGAGATAATTGGTCGACCAATCAACTATAAATCAGGAGCTCTGAAAGCTGACTCCCAAGGTCGGGATGGGGCCGCTGCGGCGCGAGCAGATCGTGCGCGCCACCATCCGCTGCCTGGCCCGCGACGGCTACGCCGGCCTCACCATGAAGCGGGTGGCCGCCGAGGCCGCGGTGAGCCAGGGCATCCTCCATTACTACTTCCGCGACAAGGCCGCCATGCTCGCCGCCGCCGCGCTGCGGGTGACCGCCGATCTCGACCGCCGAGTCGCGGTGGAGGCGCGCGGCGCCCGCGGGGCTCGCGCCCGCCTGCGCGCGGTGATCCGCGCGTGCCTCGAGACCGCGGTGGAGAGCCGAGACTTCTGGACGGTGTTCATCGAGTTCTGGGGCGAGGCGCTCCACGACCGGCGCCTGGCCGCGGTCAACCGCCACGCCTACGCGCGGGCGCGGCGATTGATCGGCGCCGCGCTCGTCCGCGGGCGGACCGACGGCACGCTGCGGCGGGTGGACCTCGAGGAGGCCGCCGCGGTCGTGCTGGGACTCCTCGACGGGCTCTCGCTCCAGCTCACCTTCGATCGCCGGCTGATGACCCTGCCGCGCGCCGCGCGGCTCGCGGAGACGGTGCTGACCCGCTACCTCTCACCCGGAGACCCCACATGACGATGCCCCCCGAGCAGGTGAAGGCGAAGGCGTACCTCCTGGAGAAGGGCACTCAGGCCCCGGTGGCCGTGATCCGCGAGCGCGTGGCCGAGGCCTTCGCCGCGATGGAGACACTCCTCGAGGGCGTGACCCCGGCCCAGGCCCGGAGCGCGCCCGGTGGGGGGGAGTGGAGCGTGCACGAGATCCTGGACCACCTGGTCGAGACGCATCCGCGCGCCCTCGAGGAGATGCGCGCGCTGCTCGCGAACCGCCACTCGCCGGTGAGCCCGATCCCGGCCGGTCTGCAGTCGGCCGCGCCGATGGCCCGGGAGTGGGACGAGCTGCGCGCGGCGCTGCGCCGCATCCACGCCGAGGTGCTCGACGTGCTGGCCGCCGCCCCCGATCGGCCGACCGAGGCCCGCGCGCCGGTCATCATGGTGATCAACATCCGGGACGCGGCCGGGCGGGTGACCGCGCTGCACTGGAACGAGGCGTGCGACTGGAAGGCGTGCGCGGTGATCTTCCGCCTGCACGAGCTCGACCACCTGAGCCAGACCCGGAAGGTCCTGCGGGCGCCTTGACGCGTCGAGTAAAGTTGTAGACGTGAGCTACCCGCGCCGGCTCGGCCTGGCGGTGTTGCTGACGGCCCTTCCGGCCCTGTGGCCGGCGGCGGCCCTCGCGGTCGACGCTGCCGACGACCCGGCCGCGGCGATCCGCCCGATCCCCGACCTGCATCTCTCGATCAGCGAGGTCCCCGGGGAGACCACGGTGCGGGTGCCCCTGGCCACGCAGGGTTATCGCCTCTACGGGCTGCTGAGCCCGTATCTCTCGCTGGGCGCGGCCACGACGCTCGGGGTGCCGTGGAGCGCGAGCCTCGCGCCGGGGCTGAAGCGCGACACCGACGGGCTCGACGACGTCCGCCTGGGCGCGGGAATGGCGCTGCCGCTCTCGGACCGGACACAGCTCTACGGGGAGTACCGCTTCCTGCGCGGCCGCATCGACAGCGGCACCGGGCGCAGCTTGCTCCAGCGGGAGCCGGATTCCTCCGACTTCCGCGCCGGCTTCTCGATCCGCCTCGACTAGCCGGCGAACTCCCGCTTCGCCTTCGCGAGCTCCTCCGGCCTCGCCACCAGATCGAGCGCGGTCATGGCCAGCGCCTTGGCCGCCGCCACCATGCCGGTGCGCGCGAGCGGCGACTTGGCCCACTCCGCGAACTCGCGCGAGTGGCCGGGGATCCCGTCGGGCGAGATGCGGATGTAGGGATGGATGGTGGGGATCGCCTGGCTCACGTTGCCGCAGTCGGTGGAGCCGTAGCCGGCCTCGCCGTCGTCGGGGTCGACCGGGAAGTCGATCCGCTCGAGGTTCTTGCCGAACAGCTCGGCCATCACGAAGTTGGCCTTCAGCGGGTCGTGGATGATCGCGTCTGCGGTCACCTTGACGGTGCAGCCGGTCGCGCTCGCCGCGCCCTCCGCGCAGCCCTCGAATCGCCGGAGCAGCTCGCGGCAGTAGTCCTTGGTGGGCGCCCGCAGGTAGAACTCGGACGCGGTGTGCTCCGGGATGATGTTGGCCTGATCGCCGCCCTTGGTGATGATGCCGTGCACGCGCGCGTCGGGGCGGAGCTGCTGGCGCATGGCGTCGAGCGAGACGAAGAGCTGGATCATCGCGTTGAGCGCGTTGACCCCGCGCCAGGGCCACGACGAGGCGTGCGAGGCGCGGCCGAAGAACTCGCACTTCACCTTGATGATGCCGAGGCTCGGCCGCCAGACCTGGGTGCCGCAGCGGCCGTGGATCATCATCGCCGCGTCCACGTCCCGGAAGACGCCCGCCTCCATCAGCCGCACCTTCCCGGCGCCGCCCTCCTCCGCGGGAGTGCCGATGACCTGGATGCGTCCCGGGAAGGGCAGCGTCGTGAGGGCGGCCGCGATGGCCGCGCCCGCGCCGGTGCCCGCGGTGGCGATCACGTTGTGGCCGCAGGCGTGGCCGATGTTCGGGAGTGCGTCGTACTCGGCCATGATCGCGATGGTGGGGCCGGGGCCCGCGCCCGCGATCGTCGCCCGGAACGCGGTGGGCAGGCCGCCGACCCCGCGCTCTACTTCGGCGCCCTGGCGAGCCAGGAAGTCGGTGAGCCAGCCCGCCGCCTTGTGCTCCTGGAAGCACAGCTCTGGGTTGGCGTGGATCTGGTGACTGATGCGCTCGAGCTCGTCCGCGAGCCGGTCCACCGTCTCGGCGACGCGCACCTTGACCTGGTCGAGAGAGGTCTCGGGGGCCATGCCGTTACTTGCTCCGGGCGAACTCGTCCTTGGCCGCCTTGACGCGGGCGGGCTCGGCGAGCAGGTCGTAGGTGGTGAGGGCCATGGTCTTGGCCGCCGCCACCATGCCGGCGCGGGCCAGGGGCTTCACCGCCGCGTCCGCGAACTCGCGGGTGTGGATGGCCATGCCGGTCGGGGCGATGGCCACCATCGGCTGGATGGCGGGGATCACCTGGCTCACGTTGCCCACGTCGGAGGAGCCGAGGCGGTCCGGGATGGGCGCGCCCTCGGCGAGCCCGGCGCCCTTCATGTTCGCCGCGAAGAGGTCGAGCATCACGCGGCTCGACTTCATCGGCTCGTAGACGCTGTCGTGCTGGGTGACCTTGAGGGTGCACCCGGTCGCCTTGGCGGCGCCCTCCGCCGCGGCGGTCACCCGCCGGAAGAGCTCCCACATGGTGTCGATGCGCGGCGCCCGCACGTAGAAGACCGCGGAGGCGGATTCCGGGATGATGTTGGCCGCCGCGCCCCCGTTGGTGATGATGCCGTGGATGCGACAGTCGGGGCGCACCTGCTGCCGCAGCATGCTGACCGCGTTGTACATCTGGATCACCGCGTCGAGGGCGTTCACGCCCTCCCACGGATCCGCGGAGGCGTGCGAGGCCTTCCCGGTGAACTCGAAGGTGCCGCGCACGATGCCGAGCAGATCCTGGTGGAGCAGGGTGCGGTCGAAGCCGTGGATCATCATCGCGCAGTCCACGTCCCGGAAGACCCCGCCCTTGATCAGCTTCACTTTCCCGCCGCCGCCTTCCTCGGCGGGAGTGCCGATGACCTGGATGCGGCCCTTCGGGAGCTGGGCCCGGACCGCGGCGAGAGCCGCGCCCGCGCCGACCCCGGAGGTGGCGATCACGTTGTGCCCGCACGCGTGCCCGATCCCGGGGAGGGCGTCGTACTCGCAGAGGATCGCGATGGTCGGGCCCTCGCCGGTCTCGATGGTGCCGCGGAAGGCGGTCTCCACGCCGCCGACGCCCTTCTCCACCTTGAAGCCCTGGCGGGCGAGGAAGTCGCTGAGCCACCCGCACGCCTGCACTTCCTGGTAGGCCAGCTCGGGGTGGTCGTGGATCTGGCGGGAGAGCGCGTCGAGCTCGTCGGCCAGGCGGTCGACGGCCTGCGAGATGGAATCCTTGAGAGTGGTCATGGGGGCCTCCAGGCTCAGGGCGACTGGGCGCAGAAGATGAAGAAGAGCGGCCGCGACGGATCCGATGACTGGCCCCGTCCCGGGTCGTTCAGGCACCGCACGCTCGACGACTCCGACGAGCGTCGCGGGGAGTCGACGGTGGCACAAGCGGCGAGGACGAGGGCGGTGCCGAGGGCCATCAGGATGCGGCCGGCGGATGGGGGACGCACGAGGGAGGAGGGTACCACGCCTTGGCGGTGGAGCGGGGGCGGGAGCGGGACGGCGGGTCAGGCGGAGGGAGCGAGCGCGGGATCGGGGGCCGGGCTGCCCACCGGCAGCTCCATCACGAACATCGCGCCGCCGCCGGGCCGGTTCTCGGCCCAGAGACGGCCCTCGTGCTCGGCCACCACGCTGTGCGCGACGGACAGGCCGAGGCCGCGTCCCTCGCCGGGCCCCTTCGTGGTGAAGAAGGGGTTGAAGACGCGGGCGAGGTCGTCCTGGGGGACCCCGGGCCCGTCGTCGGCGACCTCGATGCGCACCCCGTCGGCGGCGGGTCGCACCCGGATGGAGAGGGTGCCCGATCCGCGCGAGGCGGACATCGCCTGCTCGGCGTTCTGCACGAGGTGGAAGAGGGCCTCCTGGAGCTGGTTGCTGTCCGCCCAGATCTCGGGCACCTCGCCGAAGTCGGTCTGCACCGTGATGTGGGCGCCCTCGAGCCGCGACTGGTGCAGCGAGAGCACCTTGTAGATCTGGTCGCTCACCTTGCAGCGCGCGCGGCGCAGCGGCGAGCGCTCCGCGAAGAGCACGAGCTCACGCACGATGTTGGCCGCGCGCTTGGTGGCCCCGTCGATGACCTTGAGCCCCCCCAGGACCGCCTCGTGGTCCTGGGACTGCAGCAGCAGGTGCACCTGCCCGAGGATGATCATGAGCGGGTTGTTGATCTCGTGCGCGACGCCGCCCGCGAGCTCGCCCACCGCGGCGAGCCGCTCGGCGCGGATCACGTCGGTGTGCGACCGGCGGAGGTCCTCGAGCTGCAGACGCGTCTCGGAGTAGAGCCGCGCGTTGTCGAGGGCGAGGCCGATCTGATCGGCGGTGGACTCGAGGAGGGCGACCTCCTCGTTCGAGAACCGCTCGTCGGTCTGCCGGCCAAGCGAAAGCGTGCCCAGGATGCGGTGGCGCGCGCGGATCGGCACGCAGAGGAAGCCGCGGATGCCGTCGGCGGAGACCGCGGCGCGCGCGGCGGGCAGGAGATCGGGGGCGCGGCTCGCCTCGTCCACCCGGCGCACCCGGCCCGACGCGGCCACGCGGCCGATCAGGCCCTGGCCCATCGGCAGCGTCTGGTTGGTCTCACGCAGCCGATCGGAGAGCCCGCGCTCGCCGCGAAGCAGCAGCGTCTTGCCGTCCACCGAGACGAGGTGAAGGCTCGCGATCTCGTGTCCGGTCACGTCGGTGAGCGCGCTCAGCGATTTCTGGATGACCTCGTTGAGGTCGAGCGACCGACTAACCGCCTCGGTGACCGTCCGGAGAATCTGCAGATGACGGATGAGCGAGGTGGTGCCGCTCATGCTTCGGTTGCTGACTCGCGCCATTAGATCGTGTTCGCTCCCCATGGTGGTGTGCCCCTGGACGTCTGGTCCGTACCAAGCAAGGCAAGTGCCACGGGTCGCTACTAAATAATACCATGTATTCCAGGTAGTTAGATTTGTTGCTTGGTGGGGTCATCCGGGCAAAGCGGTACCGCCCGGACACTCTGTCAGGTCACTCCCACGGGAAATTGCCGCGCGTAGGCGATCCGCCGGCCGATCGGCGGGTGCGAGTAGAGGAAGAATTCCTCGACCGGATGCGGGTCGCGCTCCGCGAGGTTGAGCGTCGCGAGGCGCTCCATCGCCCCGATGAAGGCGGCGGGGCCGGGGCCCGCACCTTCACCGAGCGTCTCGAGCGCGAAGCGGTCCGCGGAGTGCTCGACGTGGCGGGACCAGCCGTTCGCCACCGGTAGCGCGGCCAGGCCCACCGCCAGCACGACGAGGCCGAGGAGGGGCAGCCCCGCGATGTCGGCCGGCCCGTCGAGGCCCAGCCACGCCCCACCCGCGCGCAGCGCCCACGAAGCCACCCAGAAGGTCACGAGGGTGAGGGCGCCCTGCACCAGCAGGCCCCGGCGGATGTCGCTGTGGAGCTGGTGCGCCAGCTCGTGGGCGAGGACCGCTTCCACCTCGTCGGGAGTGAACGTGTCGAGCAGCGTGTCGAAGAGGAGGATGCGGCGCGTGCGGCCGAGGCCGGTCACCGCCGCGTTGGCGGTGCGGTTCTTGCGGGACTGGTCCACCACCCAGACGCCGGTCACCGGCACGCCCACGCGCGCGGCGAGCGCGAGGAGCCGGCTCTTGAGCGGTCCGTCGGGGAGCGGGGTGAGGCGATAAAAGAGCGGCACGAGCCACACCGGCGCGACCAGGGCCAGGAGCGCGTACCCGACCAGGAACACCCCCGCGCTCCAGAGCCACCACCACGGGCTCCATCGCATGAGGCCGTACACGATCTCGACCGCGAGCAGGCCGAGGGCGCCCCCGATGAGGGCGGCCTTCGCGGCGTCCCACGTCCACCGGGCGAGCGACTGGTGCAGCAGCCCGTAGCGTCGCGGCAGCCAGAAGCCGCCGAGCCAGCCGAGCGGCAGGCTGAGGAGCCGGTAGCCGACGCCCAGCACCAGCACCATCACCGCGAGCGCGAGCCACCAGTGGGCGGTCCAGGTCGTGAGCCGTGCGGCCAGGCGCGCCGCCGCGCCGGTCTCGACGAGCGCGATCAGGTAGGCCGCGGAGACCGCCAGCTCGGTGATCGACAGCGCGAGCTGGCGCCGGTGGTAGGCGCGGGCCCGTGTGTCCGCGGGCGTCTGATCGAAGGCCATGCCACGAGTGTCCCACCGTTCGGGAGGGGCCGCCAACCGGGGTGCTCGTTTGTGCTACACTGTGCGCCAATTCACAACCAGGGAGCCGCCATGTTTCAGTCCGTCGAGGACGTCCAGCAGCAGTTCAAGAACGCCCGCTACATCGCCAATCGCCGGATCTCCACGGTGGTATTCCTCGCCGAGCGCATGGGCCGTCCGGTGCTCATCGAGGGCCCGGCGGGGGTGGGCAAGACCGAGCTGGCCAAGACGCTGGCCGACGTGACCTCGCGGCATCTCATCCGCCTCCAGTGCTACGAGGGGCTGGACGAGGGCAAGGCCCTCTACGAGTGGAAGTACGCCAAGCAGCTGCTCTACACCCAGCTGCTGCGCGAGCGCATCGGCGAGCTGATCGCGGACGCCCCGTCGCTGCCCGACGCGGTGGCGCGGATCTCGGGCCAGGACGACGCGTTCTTCTCCCACCGCTTCCTCGCGCCGCGCCCGCTCCTGCAGGCCATCGAGTCCGTGGATCCGGTGGTGCTCCTCGTCGACGAGATCGACAAGGCGGAGCCGGAGTTCGAGGCGTTCCTCCTCGAGGTGCTCTCCGACTTCCAGGTCTCGGTGCCCGAGCTCGGCACCATCCGCGCCACCCAGATCCCGCTGGTGGTGCTCACCTCGAACAACGCGCGCGAGCTGTCCGACGGCCTCAAGCGGCGGTGCCTGCACCTCTTCATCGATTTCCCGCCCGCCGACGAGGAGCTCGCGATCATCCGCCTGAAGGTCCCCGAGGTCTCGGAGCGTCTGGCCCAGACGGTGGTGACCGCGGTGCAGCGCATCCGCGGGCTCGAGCTGCGCAAGGCGCCGTCGATCTCGGAGAGCCTGGACTGGGCGCGCTCGCTCGTGATCTTGAACGCGGAGGTCCTCGACCGCGACCTGGTGGAGTCCACCCTCACCATGCTCGTCAAGCACGAGAAGGATCTGGACCGGGTCAAGGGCGCCCTCGACAAGGTGCTGGCCGACCTGGGCTAGTCGCCCATGAGCGGGACCTGGTCCACCCTCACCGAGTTCCGCGAGCTGTGGTTTCCGAGCCCGCGCCTCCGCCTGCCCGAGCTCGGCCCCGCCGGGCCGATCTTCATCGAGGGCGGGCGCTGCATCTCGGGCGAGCTCGGCGAGTACACCAAGCTCTGGATCTCCGCGGCGGGGCGCTGGCACTTCTACTACGTCCACCCGTCGCCGCGGGACTTCTATCGGGTCACGATGCCCGAGGCGGTGCCACACCTGCTCCATCCCGGCGAGATGACGGTGGAGACCTTCCGCCAGGGGCTCTCCTACAAGGTCGTGCTCGGTCTGCGCTGCAGCGAGGGGCCGGTGCGGGTGCTCCACCTGGTGGGCGACGTCGCCGACGTCACCCGCGCGATGGAGCGCCACGAGGACGCGCCCGCCGGCCCGCTCGGCTGGAAGCTCTCGATGACCCACCTGATCGCCCAGGGTTCGTTCCACGGGCTCATCCGCCTGGAGGACGGGCGCCTCTACCCGATCACCCGCGACGGCGGCGAGGACGTCTTCAAGTCGTCCTGGGTCCACTTCGCCCGATGAGTCGACAGGCGCACCCGCCTCGCAGGAAGGCTCGACCGCCAGAAACCGGACGAGCGAATGGCTTCCTGGTAATGCGGGCGCCCCGATGAGCCCCAAAAGGGCGAAGAGGCCAAACCGCCAAACCGAAGTAATCCATATTCAGGCGAGATAAATTGGACCAGAGAATTCTCGAGTTCATCGGCGACCTGCGGCGGGCCGAGATGCGCATCTCGCCCAGCGAGGCTCTCGACGCGCTCTCCGCCTCGACCGAGATCGGCCTGGAGGACCGCGAGACCTTCAAGAGCGCGCTCGCCACCACCCTGGTCAAGGAGTCGCGCGACCTCGCCACCTTCAACCGCATCTTCGATCTCTACTTCCTGGACCTGCAGGCGCTCGGCGAAGGGCTGAAGAAGGCGCTCGGCCCCGAGGACCCGAAGATCCAGGAGATGCTCGACCGCCTCACCGCCGAGGCGGGCATGGAGATGGACGAGCTGACCGAGCTCCTCCTCAGCGGCGAGGGCAGCGACATGGAGATGGCCATCCGCCAGGAGGGGCAGGGCACCGGCCTCGAGCGGCTGATGTACTTCCTCCAGGTCGGCTACTTCTCCCGCCGCATCTACGACAAGTTCGACTGGGAGGCGATCGAGCGCGACCTGGGCCGGATCATGCAGCTCCTGGAGGCGAAGGGGCTCGACCCGGGCATGATCGCGCGCATTCGCAACTACCTCGACCTGCGGCTCGAGGCCTTCCGCCGCATGATCCGCCAGCACGTGGAGCGCGAGCTGGAGCGCCGCGCCTACCGGCAGGGCGAGAAGCTCACCCGCGAAGTGCTCACCGACAAGCCGCTCTTCGCCCTCTCCGCCGACGAGGTGGCCCAGATGAAGGCGGTGGTGGCGCGGCTCGCCCGCAAGATCAAGGACGCCCTCGCCCTCCGCCAGCGCCAGGAGGAGAAGGGGCGGCTCGACTCGCGCCGCACCATCCGTCAGAGCCTGCAGTACGGCGGGGTGCCCATGGAGATCCGCTTCCGGCGGCGCCACCGCGAGAAGCCGAAGCTGGTCACCCTGTGCGACGTGTCGGACTCGGTGCGCAACGCCTCGCGTTTCATGCTGCAGCTGGTGTGGAGCCTGCAGGAGTGCTTCTCGCGCGTCCGCTCCTACGTGTTCGTCTCCGAGATCGCGGAGGTGACCCAGGCCTTCGCCACCTACCCGGTGGACACCGCGATCGACTGGGCGCTCAAGTCCTCGTCGGTCGACTACCACTGCCGCTCCGACTTCGGCTACGCGTTCAGCCGGTTCGTGCGCACCGAGCTCGACTCGCTCGACCGCAAGACCACCGTCCTGGTCCTGGGCGACGCCCGCAACAACTACAACGATCCGCAGGCGTGGGCGATCCGCCAGATCCGCGAGCGGGTGAAGGGGATCATCTGGCTCAATCCCGAGGGCCAGTGGGGCTGGGGCATCGGCGACAGCGTGATGCCGCTCTACACTCCGTCCTGTGACATCGTGAAGGAGTGCCGCACGGTGGGGCAGCTCGTCCAGGTGGTGGACCAGCTCGTCCATTCATGGTGGCGCCGCGGGCGCTGATCCTCCTGCTGGTGCTGGCGCTGTCGGGCGCCGGCGCGGGGGTCGCGGCGGGCGCGGAGTGCGTGGCCCTCGAGGACTTCTCGCGGGGCTCGGTCGGCGAGTTCCCTCCTGACTGGAAGCCGCGCAAGGACGAGGGCCGGTCGGTCTACTCGATCCAGGAGGAGGGCGGTCTGCGCTTTCTCCACGCGGCGGCCACCCGCCTCGGCATCCAGGCCGGCCGTGAGGTGGCCTGGAACCTCGAGGCCTATCCGATCCTGGCCTGGTCCTGGCGGCCCATCGAGTTCCCCAAAGGCTCCGACGAGCGCAAGTCGTCGACGAACGACAGCGCGGTCTCGGTGTACGCGGTCTTCCCGCACACCCCGGTCTCGGTGAAGAGCGTGAAGTACATCTGGAGCCGGGTGGTGCCGGTGGGCACGCACCTCACCTCGAGCGCGGGCAACACCCAGGTGCGAGTCCTGCGCACCGGGCCGGACAAGGTCGGGCAGTGGGTGGAGGAGCAGGTCGACGTCCGCGAGGACTACCGGAGGTACTTCGGGGGCTCGGACGTCCCGCGCCCCGCCGGCATCGCGGTGCTCACCGACTCCGACGACACCAAGAGCACCGCCCGCGGCGACTACGCGGCGTTCCGCGTCTGCAAGCCGTGACCGCCGATCCGTTCGAGGCGCTCTACGCGCGCGGGGTTACCGACGGGCTGCCGGTGGTGCCTCCCACCCGCGAGCGCGTGGCCGCCGCGGTGGCGGCGAGTGGCCGGGCCGCCGACGCGCTGGTCGCCACCGTGCCCCCCAACTTCGGGCGCGCCACCGTCGAGAAGATCGCGATCAACGCGGTGATGGCGGGTTGCCGACCCGAGTACCTGCCGGTGGTGGTGGCGGGGGTGGAGGCGATGTGCGACGAGGGCTTCGACCTCCACGGGGTCTCGGCCACCACCAACTTTCCCTCGCCGCTCTTCATCGTCAACGGGCCAGTGCGCAAGCGTCTCGATGTCAACTCGGGGGCCGGCCTCTTCGGGCCGGGCTGGCGCGCGAACGCCACCATCGGGCGCGCCCTGCGCCTGATCGCGGTGAACCTGGGCGGGGCCATCCCGGGCGTGGTCAGCATGTCCACGATGGCGCACCCCGGCCGCTACACCTACTGCATCGGGGAGGCCGAGGAGGAGAGCCCGTGGGACTCCCTCGCGGTCGAGCACGGCTTCGGCCCTGGGGAGAGCGTGATCGCCGCGTTCGCGGGGGAGGCCCCGCACGGGGTGTACGACCACATGAGCCGCACCGCCCGCGATCTGCTGATCACGATCTCGAAGTCGCTCGAGGTCATCTCCCACCACAAGTCGACCCATCACGGCGACACCGTGGTGGTGCTCTCCCCCGAGCACGCCCGCACCATCGCGGGCGACGGCTGGGGCAAGGCGGAGATGCGCGAGTTCCTGTGGACGCGCCTGCGCAAGCCGGTGCGCGAGCTGATCCCGGGCGTCGACGGCGGCGAGGGGCTGCCCGCGCACGTGCTGGCCAAGTTCCCCCACCCGGAGCGCGACGAGACCCTGATCGCCAAGTTCCGCGAGCCGGGCAATCTCAAGTTCGTGGTGGGCGGGGGCACCGCCGGGCGCTTCTCCGCGGTGATTCCGGGCTGGACGTTTCCCAAGAGCTCGCGCATGATCTGGAGGAAGATCGACCTGCCGGAGGAGGGATCATGAGCGACGACGAATTCCTGGATCCGACCGACTCGGTCGCGGTGCCCCGCAAGACCGCGACCCGCCTCGCGAGCCTCGAGGGCAAGACCATCACCCTGCTCGACATCTCGAAGGCGAAGGGCAACCACCTGCTGGACCGCGTCGAGGAGCTGCTGCGCGAGCGCGCCCATCCGCGGGAGGTGCTGCGCCGGAAGAAGCCGACCTTCGCGCGGCCCGCGCCGGACGACCTGCGCCAGGAGATCCTGAAGCACAGCGACGCGGTGATCGAGGCCCTCGCCGACTGAGGGTCCTGCACAACGTGCAGTGTGCACGACAGCGTGTTCTTCGAGGATCAGGGGATTCCCACCGCCACCGTCATCTCGACCGAATTCAAGCGCGCGGCGCGCGCCCAGGCCGACGCGCTCGGCGCCCGTGAGCACCAGACCGTGATGGTGGCCCACCCGATCCAGCCGCTCACCCGGGACGAGGTGCGCGCGCTGGCCGACAAGGCTTATGACGAGATCGTCGCGCGGCTGACCCGCGGGTGACCCTTCTCTTCAAGCTGGTCCTGGTGCCCGGGCTCATCGCCCTGGTCACCCTGGCCGGCCGTCGCTTCGGCCCCCGCCTCGGCGGCTGGCTCAACGCCCTGCCGCTGGTGGCGGGGCCGGTGCTGTTCTTCCTCGCGCTCGAGCAGGGCGATCGATTCGTGGCGCGGGCCGCGCTGTCGACGCTCGCCGGCCTCGCCGCGGTGGCCGCCTACGCGGTCATCTACTCCTGGATCGCGGTGGCGCGGCCGTGGTGGGTGTGCGTGCTCGTGGGCTGGATCGCCTTCGCAGCTCTCACGGTGGCGCTCCAGGCGGTAGCGTGGACCGCGGGCGCGGCCCTCGCGCTCGCTCTCGCCGCGTTCGGCGCCGCCCCGCTCGCGCTGCCCGCCTTCCCCGACGCCCCGCCTCCCGAGAGCGCCCCCGCCTGGGACCTGCCGCTCCGCATGGGCGCGGCGGTGGCCCTGGTCCTGCTGGTCACCGGCCTGGCCGGCTGGCTCGGCCCGCGGTGGAGCGGGGCGATCACGCCGTTCCCGATCGCCACCACCATCCTGCTCGCCTTCACCCACGCCCAGCAGGGCGCGCCGGCCGCGGTGGGTTTCCTGCGGGCGTTCCTGCCCGCGATGTGGAGCTTCGCGCTCTTCTGCGCGGTGCTCGCGTGGGGCGTGGTCGGGCTCGGGCGCGACGCCGCGTTCCTGCTCGCGCTCGCGGTGAGCCTGGCGGTGCAGGGCCTCGTGTGGCTCGGTCTCGCGATCCGCGCTAGCCGGGGAAGCGCCAGAGCCGGCCCTCGGCCGGCTCGTCGGTCAGCGTGAACTGGGGCAGGGCGAAGTCGGCGGAGAGATCCTGGAAGACCACCCGCACCCGCTTGCCGATGCCCACGTTCGCCTCGGGCTCCGGCTTGAAATCGGGCGTGACCAGGTTGGCGATCACCCGCAGGGCCTCGTCCGGCGTGGGCTGGCCGCGCTGCTCGTCGAGCTCGACCAGCACCACCGCGTAGGGCGTCCACTCCTTGAAGCCGGGCTGGATCGCGTGGTGCACCACCTCGTAGGAGTAAATGTGTCCGCGCCCGGTCACCGGCTTCCACTCCCACTCGAGCGACATGCACCACGGGCAGCCGTGGCTCGGCGGGTAGCGCATCAGCTGGCACTGCTTGCAGGCGCGCAGCATCAGCTTGTGGTTGGTGCGCGCGAGCTTGAAGTGGTCGCGCCACTCGGAGTCGTTCTCCGGGATCACCAGGTTCATGCCGCGGTATTCGACGGAGGCCATCGCTAGTTCCTCATGATGAGGGCGGAGCCGGTCGGCGGCATCGCCCAGCCGAGGTTCATGGTGACGCGCGCGTCCTTCACCTGCCGGCACCTGCCGGGGGAGTAGTCGTAGGAGTGCTTGCCGTCCTCCCAGCCCGGGCAGTAGTCGTCGACCTGGCCGCGGAGCTGGCGCACGTTCTCGATCACCATCGAGATGCCGTGGGTATAGCCCTCGCAGAGATGGCTGCCCGAGGTGTTGTTCGGCCGCTTGCCCCCGAGCTCGATGGTGCCGCTCGAGACGTACTGGCCGCCCTCGCCCTTCTTGCAGAAGCCGTACTCCTCGAGCTGGAGCATGGTGGTGAACGTGAACGCGTCGTAGGATCCGGTGACGTTCACGTCCTCCGGCTTGATGCCGGCCTGGCCGAACACGATGTCCTTGGCGTGATAGCCCGCCACCCGGGTGATCGGCCCGTGGGCCCAGTGGAAGTCGGTGCGCGGCTTGTTGACCCGGCCGGCCACCCCCATGATGTAGACCGGCTTGCGCCGCAGGTCGCGCGCCCGCTCCGCGCTGGTCACGATGAGCGCGGTGGCGTTGTCGGTCTCGAGGCAGCAGTCGAGCAGATGGAGCGGCTTGCAGATCCAGCGCGAGGCCATTACGTCGGCCACCGTGACCCGCTCCTTGAGGAAGGCCTTCGGGTTCTGGGAGGCGTGCTTGCTGTGGGCCACCCGCACGTGGGCCACCTGCTCCGACGTGGTGCCGTACTCGTACATGTGGCGCATGAAGGTGGGGGCGAAGTTCTGGCCCGCGCTCCGCATCCCGAACGGTACCTGGGCCAGGTCGAGGCCGCGCACCGGCTGGGCCGCGCGGGCGCCGGTGCCGCCGATGCGGAAGTCGGAGTAGCCGTTCATGGAGCGGAAGATCGCCACCGTGTGGCACATGCCCGCTTCGATGGCGCCCATCGCGAGGCCGACCAGCGCCTCGGTAGACGAGCCGCCGCCGAACACGTCCATGTAGAAGTTCAGCCGGATGCCGAGGTCGGGTGCCACGAAGTTGGAGAAGACGGAGTCGCCGCTCTGGTAGGACATCATCCCGTCCACCCCGTCCTTGCCGAGGCCCGCGTCGCGCATGGCGTTGCGGACCGCCTCCACCGCCATCGCGCGGGTGCTGCGCGCGGACTGCCGGCTGTACTCGGTCTCTCCGACCCCGACGATGCAGTACTTGTCCTTGAGAGATGCCATGGAGCGCTCCTCGACGATGACCGCGTGACGATCGACCGGATCAGGCCGCGCCACTGTACGCGAGCGCGGCGGGGGGCGTCAAGCGACCGCTCGCTCGTTCGCGGTGCGGGCGCGGGGAAGGGGAAAGGACATGATCAGCAACAGCGCGAGGCCGTTGCATTCCGCGCTGAGCCACCAGGCCAGCTGGTAGTCGCCCGCGCGGTCGTAGATGAAGCCGGCGATCACGGGACCGAGCGCGGCCATCGAGCCGGCGAGGGCGAAGAGGAGGCCCGCGAGGGTGCCCGCCTGCTCCCGCCCGAAGACGTCGGCCACGGTGGCCGGGAAGAGCGTCGAGGCCGCCCCGTAGGAGAAGCCGAAGACGAGTGAGCTCGCGTAGAGCGCGGGCAGGGCGTGCGACTGGGCGAAGCCGGCGAAGGCGCCCGTCTGCAGAGCGAGCGCGATCGCGAGGGCGCCGCGCCGGCCGATGCGGTCCGACGCCCCGCCCATCACCAGGCGGCCGATCAGCGCGGCCGCGCCCACCGCGCTCACCAGCGTGGCGGCGAGCAGGGGCGGAACGCCGAGCCCGCGCGCCATCGGCACAAGGTGCACGAGCGGGATGAAGACCGGCGTCCAGGTGGCGGTGAACACGCCGTAGAGGATCCAAAACCGGCGTGAGCGCAGCGCACGGCGGATCGTCCAGTCCCGGACGGGCGATCCCGGAGGCGTCGCGCCCCGCGCCGGGCGATCGCCGTCCGGGGCGAGGCCGACGGTCTCGGGATCCCGTCGCATCAGGACCGCGAGCGCGTTCAGGGTCAGGAAGATCGCGAGGCCGAAGAGCACGTAGGACCAGCGCCAGCCGAGCCGGCTCACCAGGAAGTGGGCCACCGGGGGCAGCGCGAACGTGCCGAGGCTGCCGCCCGCGCTGGCCAGCCCCACCGCGAGCCCGCGCCGCCGCGTGAACCACTTGGCCACGGTGGCGTTGCACGGCACGTAGGTGGTGGATATGCCGAGCGCGCCGATCGTGCCGATCGTGCCGTAGAGCAGGTAGGGCTGCCAGAGCGCGCCGACCCGGCTCATGGCCACGAGGCCCGCGCCGAGCAGCGCGCCGCCGATCGCGATGACGGTGCGCGGGCCCCACCGATCGGTGAGCCGGCCCGCCATCAGGGCGAAGCCCGAGTAGACCGCGGCGTAGAGCGAGAAGACGCCCGAGACGCTCGCGCGGCTCCAGCCGAACTCCTCCACGAGGGCGGCGAAGAAGACCCCGAACGCGTACTGGGTGCCGTAGGCCATGAACAAGACGAGGCCCGCCGCCGTCACCACCGTCCAGCCGTAGAAGACGCGTCCCGGCGGGGCGCCGGGACTAGCGACCGGCATCGTTCGGGGGCTTGGTGGTGGACCGCTCCATGTCGAGGATCGGCGGGACGGTGCCGGTGGGATGCGTGCTCTCGACCCGGACGATGCGGCTCAGCCGCCCGACCGCGTCCCGGATGCGCACCGCCGCGTTCTTGCAGGTGTGCGCCCAGTTGCTCTCCTCGCCCCCGGGGGGCAGGCGATCCTCCAGCATCTGCACGTAGCCCATGATGATGGCGAGGGGGTTGTTGATCTCGTGGGCGGCGGCCTGGGCC
>DASZJM010000650.1:0-2010 GCA_035948165.1 Candidatus Methylomirabilota bacterium | reverse complement strand
CTGCTCGGCAGCCTGGGCGTGCCGATCCCCGAGGAGATGCCGATCGTCGCCGCCGGCATCCTGAGCCACGAGGGGCTCGCCCGCTGGTGGCTCGCGCTGCCGGTCTGCGTGCTCGGGGTGCTGGCCGGCGACGTGGTGCTCTACTGGGCCGGGCGGCGCTGGGGCGAGCGCCTGCTCCGCTGGCGCGTGGTGCGCCACGTGCTGACCCGGGCGCGCGCGGACTGGCTGAAGGCCGCGTACCGCGAGCACGCCATGAAGACGGTGGTGATGGCGCGCCACGTGACCGGGCTGCGCGCGGCGGCGTTCCTGACCGCGGGCATCGCGCGGGTGCCGTTCTGGAAGTTCATCCTGGCCGACGCGGCCGCGGCGGCGGTGAGCGTCCCGCTCGCGTTCGGGCTGGCCTACTTCTTCACGCACCAGATCGGCGCCATCCTCGCCGACGTGCACCGCGTGGAGCGCTGGCTGGCGCTGGCCGGGCTCGTGGTGGTGGCCGGCAGCCTGGTCGTCTACTCGGCGCGATGGAATCGTCGCGTCTCGAAGACGCGCTAGAGCCATGCAGCGCGTGGACGAGCGGCTGCTCTTTTCCCCATCGGACCTGGGTGCCTTCCTGGCCTGCGAGCACCTGACCCAGCTCGATCTGGCGGTCACCCTCGGCGAGGGCCGGCGCCCGGGCTACGAGAACGCCTACGCCGAGCTGCTCCGGAGCAAGGGCCAGGAGCACGAGGCCGCGTTCCTCGCGACGCTCCGCGCGGAGGGCCGGTCGGTGGTCGAGGTGCGTCTCGACGGGCGGCGCGACTTCGAGGCCGGCACGCGGCGGACCGCGGAGGCGATGCGGGCGGGCGCCGACTACGTCTACCAGGCGGTGTTCTTCGCGAGCGGCTGGCGGGGCATCGCCGATTTCCTGGAGCGCGTCGACCGGCCCTCCGCGCTCGGGCCCTGGAGCTACCAGGTGCTCGACACGAAGCTCGCCCGCCATCCCCGCCCCGAGCACGCGCTGCAGCTCTCCTTCTATAGCCAGGCGCTCGGTCAGACCCAGGAGCTCGCGCCGGATCTGGCCTACGTCGTCCTCGGTACCCGCGTGCGGGTCCCGATCCGGCTGGCCGACGTGACCGCCTACTTCCGACGGGTGCGCGAGCGCTTCGGCACCGCGGTGACCGCGCGGTCCCGGACCGGGCCCTATCCGTGCGACCACTGCGCGTTCTGCGACTTCCGCGGCCTCTGCGAGGACCGCCTGGAGCGGGAGGACCACGTCGTCCGCGTGGCCCGCATCCAGCGGGGACAGGTGAAGCGGCTCCTGGTCGTGGGCGTCGACACGCTGACCGGCCTCGCCGAGATGGCGCCGGGCACGCCGGTCGCCAAGATCGCGTCGTCCACGCTCGACGGGCTGCGCGAGCAGGCCGGCCTCCAGCTGATCCGGCAGCGCACCGGCGCGCTCGAGTGGCGCCCGCTCGACCTCGAGCCGGGCCGCGGCTTCGCTGCGCTGCCCCCTCGATCGCCCGGCGACCTCGTCTTCGATCTCGAAGGACACCCGTTCTTCGAGCCGGCTCGTGGGCTCGAGTACCTGTTCGGCGTCCTCCTGCTCGACGACGATCCTCGCTACCAGGCGTTCTGGGCGCACGACCGCGAGGGCGAGCGCCGCGCGTTCGAGGGGCTAGTCGATCTCGTTCACGCGCGGCTCGAGCAACATCCGGACCTGCACGTCTACCACTTCAGCGGCGCCGAGCCGAGCACGCTCAAGCGCCTCATGGCCGAGCACTCCACCCGCGACGCCCAGGTGGACGACCTGCTCCGGCGCGGGGTCTTCGTGGACCTGCACGCGATCCTCCGTCGTGCGCTCCGAGCCGGCGTGCCCAGCTACTCGCTCAAGGAGGTCGAGGCCCTCTTCGGCTTCGCCCGGAGCGGCGCGGTGCAGTCGGGCACCCAGGCGATCCTCCACTACGAGCGCTGGCTGCATCAGAAGGCCGACGGGCTGCTCGACGAGATCGAGGCCTACAACCGGGAGGACTGTCG
>DASZJM010000649.1:0-1813 GCA_035948165.1 Candidatus Methylomirabilota bacterium | reverse complement strand
CGAGGAGGAGCCGCGAAAGCATGGTGTATGCCTATCGCTTCACGTACACGATGTCGCCCTCGACCCGCACCTCGTAGGTGACCACGTCCGCCGAGGCGGGCCCGCTCAGGAGCTTGCCGGTGCGCACATCGAAGCACGCGTAGTGCAGCGGGCACTCGATCATGTGACCCGCGAGCTTGCCCCTCGAGAGGGGCGCCCCCCGGTGCCCGCAGGCATCTTGTAGCGCGTAAATCACACCCTCGACGTTCGCGATCACCACTCGCTCCCGGTCGATGACCACCCACTTCATCGCCCCCGGCGACAGCCCGGACGCGGTGGTCACCGGCACGAAGCCGTCCCCCATCCCCTAGTTCAGATCGAACCCGAACAGCCGCGCCGCGTTCCCGGACGTGATCTTGCGCAGGTCCGCTTCCGGGACCCCCGCGAACATGCGGTCCAGGAAGTCCCGCGACTTGGGCCAAGTCGACTCGGCGTGGGGGAAGTCACTGCCCCACAGCATGGTGTCGACGCCGATGACGTCGCGGAGCTGGACGCCGAGATCGTCTTCCATGAACTCCACGAACATGTTGCGGCGCCAGTAGTCGCTCGGCAGGAGCCCCTCCTTCGACTTCCAGCCCTTCGTGAACACCGGTCGCTCCCGGTACGTGAAGTCCATCTGCTTCAGCCAGTGAGGGATCCACGCGGCCTCGTGCTCGACCGACCCGACCCTCAACCGCGGATACCGGTCGAAGACGCCCGAGAAGACCATCGCGGACAGCGAGTAGCGCACCCAGTAGTCCGTGGTGGAACGGCCCGCCCCGGTGAGCTCCCCGAGGTTCATCGTGAACTCGCAGCCCGGGACGCCGCCGCGCGGCGTGCCGATGTGCAGAAGAAGCGGGAGGCCGAGGTCTTGCGCGGTCCACCAGAGGCGGTCGTAGATCGGATGCCGATACGGTCGGTCGGCCAGCGGAGAGACCGGGATGAACGCGCCGACCAAGCCGAGCTTGACGCAGCGCTCGAGCTCCTGCGAGGCCTCCTCGACGTCGTCCACGTTGAGCATGGCGATGCCCTTGAGACGGTCGGGATAGGGCTTGCAGAAGTCCGCGATCCAGTCGTTATAGACGCGGCAGATGGCCGAGAGCAGGGCGCTGTCCGGGATGCGGTACCAGAAGAGCCCCTGGCTCGGCTGCAGGCACGCGCCCCACACCCCGTCCATCTCGTTCTCTTTGATCATCGCCTGCGGGTCGTACGCGCCGAGTCTGACGTCTTCCCACATGCCCAGAAAATCGATCTGAGACGGGTCCTCGAATCGTTGTCCGGCCTGCATCACGGCGCCCAGGGTGCCGACCTGCTGCCCGTCGATGACCCACGCGTCGAACTTGCGACCGGTGGGAGTGTCCAGCCGCTCCAGGCGCGGAGCCCGGTCTCGAAATCTGGGCTCGATCCGGTTCGTGTACAGGTCGGGCGGCTCAACGATGTGAGAATCAGCCGAGATGAGTTTGTAGCTGGTCATCGCACCCTCCTACTCCGTCAGGACGGGAGCCCGTAGCGCGCCGCGCCGTCGACTCGTCGCGCGCGAGGACGGTAACGCCGCGACACCTTCGTTGTCAAAGGCGTTGGACACCGCGGCCAACCGCGATGAGCGGCACCACCACCCGCGACTCCCGTCCCCGCTCATGGAACACGGTGTTGGCCGCCCATCTTTAGACAGCGAGGCGCTGCCACGCACCGGGTGGGGCCGTTCGGGTAAAGACGTCTGGATGGAGAATCTCGGCCAGAATCTGGAGCCCCGTGACGATTCGGGGGCCCGGGCGATTGAAGTACGCCGACCCAT
>DASZJM010000648.1:0-1810 GCA_035948165.1 Candidatus Methylomirabilota bacterium | reverse complement strand
CCTCGAGCTGGCGGCGACGGCCATCGGGATCGCGATCGTCGTCGGGCTGACGCTCGGCCTGCTGGCGGCGGTGTGGCACAACACCTGGATCGATCGCGCGGCGATGCTGGTCGCCCTCGGCGGCGTGTCGATGCCGAGCTTCTGGCTCGGCCTGCTGCTGATCTTCGTCTTCTCGCTCCAGCTCGGCTGGCTGCCCGCCACCGGCCAGGGCGGCGTCAGCCGCCTGCTGCTCCCCGCCGCCACCATCGGCCTCAACTACTCGGCGGTGATCGCGCGCCTCGTGCGCTCGAGCTTGCTGGAGGTCCTCGGCAACGGCTACATCTCGACGGCGCGCGCCAAGGGACTGTCGGAGTGGGGCGTCACGCTCAAGCACGCGCTCGGCAATGCGCTCATCCCGGTGACCACGATCATCGGCGTCCAGCTCGGCAACCTGCTCGCCGGCACCATCATCGTGGAGACCGTCTTTTCCCGTCGGGGCATGGGCCGGCTGGCCGTCACCGCCGTGCTCGACAAGGACTATCCGCTCATCCAGGGCGTCGTCCTGGTGAGCGCGCTTGGCTACGTGCTCACGAACCTCCTGGTTGATCTGTCGTACGCGGCGCTAGATCCTCGCATCCGGCACCGCGAGGCCGTGAAGGCCTGATGCGACCGCGTGTCCTGCGCCGCCGGAAGTCGGCCCTCGTCGGCGCGCTCATCCTGGCCGCCGTCGCCCTCGCCGCGCTGTTCGCGCCCGCGCTCGCGCCCTACGACCCCATCAAGGTCAGGCCCGCCGAGGCGCTGTCGCCCCCGTCCCTGACGCATCCGTTCGGCACGGACCAATACGGCCGCGACATCCTGAGCCGCGCCATGACGGGCGCACGGCTGTCGCTGCTGACCGGCCTCGGCGCCGTCGCGGTCGCGCTGACGGCCGGCGTCGTCGTGGGTCTCGCGTGCGGGGTCATCGGCGGCTGGACGGACCTGCTCGTGATGCGCGCGGTGGACATCATGATGGCGTTCCCGGGTATTCTGATGGCGCTGGTCGTGGTTGCCGTGCTAGGGCAGGGGACCATCAACGTCATGCTGGCGGTGGGCGTGTCGCTGATTCCGACCTTCGTGCGCCTGGTGCGCGGGGACGTGCTGTCCGTGCGGGAGAACGCCTACGTCGAGGCGGCACGGGCACTCGGCTGCTGGCCCGCGCGGGTGGCGCTGCGCCACGTCCTGCCCAACGTCGTGGCGCCGATCATCGTCATCTCCACAGTCGCCATCGCCTGGTCGATCATCCTCGGCGCTTCCCTGAGCTTCCTCGGGCTCGGCCCGCGCCCCCCGATCCCCGAGTGGGGCATCGATCTGAGCAGCGGTCGCAACTATCTCCTGCGCGCGTGGTGGATCTCCTCCGTGCCGGGCTTCTGCATCATGCTGACGGTCGTGGCCGTCAACCTGGTCGGTGACGCCCTGCGCGACGAGCTGGATCCCCGCCTGCGGTCGCTCGCCAATCTTTGAGTCGGGCGTGGAGCAGCCCAGCGTATGTGAACTGGCGGGCGATTCTCGCGGCGGTCTCGGAAGGGCGGTGGGCGACGTGGCGCCAAGGGGTCTAGCTCCTGGCCGCTTCTAATGGAGACGAGATTACGGCGACTGAGCGGATGCGGCGCGGGCACTGCCGAGCGCACCGGTCTTATTCGGCCGCCGGTATGTGGACACCGCTCCGGTTGGTGTGGTATAGGGAGGGCGATCTCCACCCCGCCGTAGAGAGGAAGCACCCATGGGCGAGATATTGCTAGTCGGCACCACCCACTACCCCCTCCTGCTGTACACCGATGACGCCATGACCTCC
>DASZJM010000647.1:0-5572 GCA_035948165.1 Candidatus Methylomirabilota bacterium | reverse complement strand
GGGTTCACCGGCTGCCCCTTCACCTGGATCTCGTAGTGCAGGTGCGGGCCGGAGGAGCGCCCGGTGTTCCCGGTGAGCGCCACCGTGTCGCCCCGCTGCACCAGCTGATCGAGTGCGACGTTCAGCCGCGAGAGGTGGCCGTAGAGCGACTTGGTGTCGTTGCCGTGGTCGATGATGAGGGTGACGCCGTACTCCGGATGCTGGCCCGCGAAGACCACGGTGCCCGGCGCGGGCGCCCTCACCGGGGTGCCGATGGCGGCCCCGATGTCGATGCCGCTGTGGAACTCGGAGTTGGGCGCCCACGGCGAGCGCCGCTGGCCGAAGTCGGAGTTCACCGGGCCGCGCACCGGCCAGCGCGACGGCAGCGAGGCGAGCACGCGGCTGGCGCGGCCGAGGAAGCGCTCGAGGGTCCGGATCGACTCGCCCTCTTCCTTGACCACCCCCAGCAGCCGGTCCATGTCCTCGCGCACCGGGCCGCGGTCCGGCTGGGTGGCCGCCGCCGCGGAGTTGGCCCCGCCCCCGATGCCGGCGCCGCGGCGAGCGGGGCCGGCCTCGGGGCCGAACGGCTCCCAGATCTTGGCGTGCAGATCACGCCAGCTGTCGATCTCCCCACGGATCTCGCGCAGGCGGCCCTGGGCCGCGTCGAGCAGGGCCTGCTGGGTGTGCAGCCGCGCGCTCAGGGCCGCGAAGGTGCCGCGCTGGTGGCGCAGGGTCACGTAGTCGGGATAGATGAACGCGAGCCCGATCAGGGTCACCACGAGCCCGCCCACCACCGCGCCGACCACCCAGCCGGGCACCGACAGACGGAGCACACGGCTGCCGTCGTCGCGCACCATCAGCAGGTTGAACTGCTTGGGCTTGCCCATCGTCACCGCTTGCGCGGCACCACCGCGAGGTCGCGGGCGGACGCGATCTCGGCCACCGGGGCCGGCTTGGCCATGCGGCAGTGCCCCTCGAAGAGCACGCCCTCCTCCACCACCACGATGGGGGCCTCGACGTCGCCGTAGACCCGGGCGGTGCGGCGCAGCTCGATCCGCTCGGTGGCCCGCAGGTTGCCGGTGACCTCGCCGCTCACCGTGACCCGCCCGGCGCGCACGTCGGCCTGGAGGACCGCGCGCTCCCCGATGATCAGGGTGTCGCCGGAGCTGATCTCGCCCTTGAACTTGCCGTTGAGCATGACGGTGCCGCTGAAGGTGTACCGGCCTTCCATCTCCGATCCCTCGTCGATGAAGGCGGTCAGATCGTTGCGCCGCGGTCCCTTGGCCCTTCGTCCGAACATAAGGCTTGTCCCCTCGACTGACCGCTCGGAGCGTACTGGAAGGGTGGGTACTGGTTACGGGCTCGCCCGGTAAGGTTCTTCTAACACGCGCTTTCAAAGGGTGTCAACCCCCGCCCGACCCGGGGGCCGGTGCGCGCTATCCCCGCGCGGCATCAGGGGACTTCGTTGACACTCGCGCGAGCGGCACAGTATGATCGAACTCCCTGGAGAAGAAACCATGGACGAGTTCTACCGGATCAAGCGCCTCCCTCCGTACGTCTTCGCGATCGTCAACGACCTGAAGTCGAAGGCGCGCGCCAAGGGCGAGGACATCATCGACCTCGGCATGGGCAATCCCGACCAGGAGACGCCCAAGCACATCGTCAACAAGCTGGTCGAGGCGGCCCGCAATCCCCGCAACCACCGCTACTCGGCCTCCAAGGGCATCACCCGGCTCCGGAAGGCGGTCACCACCTGGTACCGCACCCGCTACGGGGTCGAGCTCGACCCGGAGACCGAGGCCATCGCCACCATCGGGGCCAAGGAGGGCATGGCGCACCTGGCCCTCGCGGTGCTCCAGCCCGGCGACGGGGCGCTGGTGCCCAACCCCACCTACCCGATCCACTCCTACTCGGTCGTGATCGCGGACGGCGACTTGCGCTCGGTGCCCCTGGTCGAGGGGGAGGACTTCTTCGCCCGGCTGCAGGAGACGGCCCGGCTCGCCTGGCCCAAGGCCAAGCTGCTGATCCTCTCGTTCCCCCACAACCCGACCACCCTCTGCGTGGACCGCGACTTCTTCGTCAAGGTCGTGGACTTCGCGCGGGAGCATCACCTGATGGTGGTGCACGACTTCGCCTACGCCGACTTCACCTACGACGGCTACAAGGCGCCTTCGTTCCTCGAGGTGCCGGGGGCCAAGGAGGTGGGGGTCGAGATCTTCTCGCTGTCGAAGTCCTACAACATGCCGGGCTGGCGGGTCGGCTTCGTGTGCGGCAATTCCCGGATGGTCAACGCGCTCGCCCGCATCAAGTCCTACCTCGACTACGGGGCGTTCCAGCCCATCCAGATCGCGGCGATCATCGCGCTCGAGGGCCAGCAGGAGTGCGTGAGCGACATCGTGGAGCTGCACCGCAAGCGCCGCGACGTGCTGGTCGACGGCTTGAACAAGATCGGCTGGTGCGTGCCCAAGCCCAAGGGCACCATGTTCGTGTGGGCCCCGATCCCGGAGGCCTTCCGCAGCATGGGCTCGCTCGAGTTCTCCAAGCTGCTCATCCAGGAGTGCAAGGTGGCGGTGTCCCCGGGCATCGGCTTCGGCGAGTACGGCGACGGCCATGTCCGGTTCGCCCTCGTCGAGAACGCGCAGCGTATCCGACAGGCCCTGCGCGGCCTCAAGACCCTGACCGGCCGGTAGCGGGCCGGCGGCGGCTCACGGGCTCGCCCGCGTCGGTCGTCCGGGCGGCCTCCAATGGACCCATGAACGAGATCAAGATCGCCCTCCTAGGTCTGGGCACGGTCGGCTGCGGCGTGGCCAAGATCCTCCAGAGCCACGGCGCGGAGATGGCCGAGCGCGCGGGGTGCCGCCTCGCCTTCGGGCGCGTGGCCGACGCGGACCTCACCCGGCCGCGCGACGGGGTCGACCTGGCGCGCCTGCCGCTCACCTCCGACGCGGGCCAGGCCATCGACGATCCGTCCGTCCAGATCGTCATCGAGCTGATCGGCGGGCTCGAGCCGGCGCGCACCTTCATCCTGCGCGCGCTGCAGGCGGGCAAGCACGTGGTCACCGCCAACAAGGCGCTGCTGGCCCACCACGGGCCCGAGCTGTTCGAGGAGGCGCGCCGCAACCGGGTGATGCTCGGGTTCGAGGCCGCGGTGGCGGGCGGCATTCCCCTGATCCGCGCGGTGAAGGACGGTCTGCCGGCCAACCGCATCCTCTCCGCGTTCGGCATCGTCAACGGCACCTGCAACTACATCCTCTCCAAGATGACCGACGAGGGGCGCGACTTCGCGGAGGTGCTCAAGGAGGCGCAGGCCCACGGCTACGCGGAGGCGGATCCGACCCTCGACATCGAAGGGCTCGACTCGGCGCACAAGCTGCAGATCCTGGCCACCCTCGCCTTCCGCACCGCGGTCGACCTGAAGGACATCTACACCGAGGGCATCACCGCGGTCACCCAGCAGGACGTGATCAACGCGACCGAGCTCGGCTACCGCATCAAGCTGCTCGCGATCGCCAAGGCCTCCGACGGCGCGCTCGAGGTCCGGGTGAACCCCACCATGATCCCGGCCGGCTCCCCGCTCGCCGCGGTCTCCGGGGTGTTCAACGCGGTCTTCATCACCGGGGACAACGTGGGCAACCTCATGTTCTATGGCCGCGGCGCCGGCCAGCTGCCCACCGCCTCCGCGGTCTGGTCGGACACCATCGACATCGCCCGCCGGGTGGCCCACGGCATCCCCGCGCTCGACACCGACCTGCCCACCATCGGGCGGACCCCGATTCCCCTGCGGCCGGTCGACGACATCCGCTCCGCGTACTACCTGCGCGTGATGGCGCTGGACCGTCCCGGCGTCCTCGCCCAGGTGGCGGGCATCCTGGGCCAGCACGACATCTCGCTGGTCTCGGTGCTCCAGAAGCAGCGCGCGCGCCACGAGGCGGTGCCGGTGGTGATGATGACCCACGAGGCGCGCGAGCGGGACATGCGCGCCGCCCTCGCGGCCATCGACAAGCTGTCGGTGGTGGCGGCGCGGACCACCATGATCCGGGTGGAGGCGTGAGCGGGCCGGCCGGCCGGCCCGGGTGCTGAGCCGCCCCTCCGTGCCGTCGTCCGCGCGGCTGGGGAAGATCCTCCTCGGTCTCGTGGTGAGCGCGGGGCTCCTGGTCTACTTCTTCTGGGACGTGGACCTCCGGGTGGTCGGCGCGCGGCTCCGCGACACCCTCTGGGGCTTCCTCGCCCTGAGCGTCGCGCTCAACTTTCTCTCCCTGTGGGCGCGCGCCCGCCGCTGGCGCTACCTGTTCGCGCCGGGCGCCCGCACCGGCCACCTCCTCCGGGCCCTGCTGGTGGGCTACATGGGCAACAACCTGCTGCCGCTGCGGGCGGGAGAGATCGTGCGGATCTACGTGGCGTCACGCCACGGCCCGCGCTTCTGGACCACCTTCGCCACCGTGGTGGTGGAGCGCGTGCTCGACGGGCTAGCCCTGGGCCTGCTGGTGGCCGGCGTGCTGCTGGTGGTGCCGCTGCCCGGAGAGCTGCGCTGGTCGATCCTGGTGTTCCTGGGCGTGGACCTGCTGGGCATCCTGGTCCTGACCCTGATCGCGATCGCGCCCGGCGTCTGCCGCACGCTGATCGAGGCGTGCTTCCACCGGATCGGCTGGCTCGAGCGGCGGCTGCTCCGCATGCTCGACACGATGATCGAGGGGCTCGGGGGCCTGCGCACCGCGCGCCACATCCTCCCGCTCACGCTCTACTCGGTGGGGATCTGGCTCTTCCTGGCCCTCTCGATCTGGACCGCGCTCCACTCGGCCCACCTGGACCTGCCGCTCGCCGCCGCGTGGACGGTGCTCGCCTTTCTCGGGCTGGGAGTCAGCCTGCCGTCGAGCCCGGGCTTCGTGGGCGTGATCCAGGCCGCGACGGTGCTGGCCCTCGCGCTCTTCGCCGTGCCGCGCACCGATGCGCTCTCCTTCTCGCTCCTCCTCCACGCCTCGCAGTTCTTCCCGGTCACCGCGGCGGGGCTCGCGTGTCTCTTCCTGGAGCACGTCCGCTTGACGGACGCGGCCCGGGGGGACGTCGCGCAGATCGCGGCGGCGGATCGAGGGGCCGGGGACGGGCTCGGCGGGGGACGCTAGCGGCGACGACGCCACCGCCGGCGCTCCACCCACTCGGTGAGCCGGTCGGTCAGGTCGATCAGCAGCACCGCGGCGCCGGCCGCGACGATCAGCCAGCCGAGCCCGCGCAGGCTCGAGCCGCCGGCCTCGATGAAGGCCGGCACCGCCGCGACCACCAGGAGCGCCAGCACCGCTGCGCCGATCCACATGGCTGACAGCGTAGAGAGCCCACCCCCGAAACCGCAAGAAGATTGAGTGCCTGGACGCACCGTGTAAACGGCAGCCTCACCGGGGCCGTCTCATGGGGTGGTCGCAGCACCCCGGGGCTTGACTCTCAAATCCCTGCAAATCCAGGAGGATATCGAATGGACAGGCACTCTGGCTGGCTGGTGCGGGCGCTGGCGGTGGCGGCGACCGGGACGGTCGTCGGGCTCCTCACGACGACCTCCTCGGCACAGGAGATCCGGAACGACGTCCGGGACCTGCGGCAGGAT
>DASZJM010000646.1:0-6768 GCA_035948165.1 Candidatus Methylomirabilota bacterium | reverse complement strand
GTGCAAGACGCCGATCTGGCCTCGACGCTGCGCCGCGTCGTGTCGAAGGACCTGATCGCGCGCCGTCCCCGCTCCCTGGCGGTAATCGCCCTGGGCGGCGCCATCCTGGCCGGCGCCCTCGCCGGCTGCGCCAGCACCGGGACGATCGCCGACTCCGACGCGTCGAGCTCGACGGTCGAGGCGACCCCGCTGGTCCGCCGGCCCATCGGCGCGCAGGGCGAGGCCTACGACCATTACGTGATCGCCCAGATGGAGGCGCGGGCCGGCCGCCTGCCCCAGGCCATCGCCCAGCTGCGCGAGGCGATCAAGACCGACCCCGACTCGGCGGTCCTCTGGATCCAGCTCTCGCAGTGGCAGGTCCGCATGAACGACGTGACCGGCGCGTTCACCGCGGCCCAGAAGGCGATCGCCCTCGAGCCCGACAACGCGACCGCGTACATGACCCTCGCCGACCTCTACAAGCGGCAGCGGCGGATGCCGGAGGCGGAGGCCGCGCTGGAGAAGGCGGTCGCGCTCGACCCCAAGACCCCGGACGGCTACCTGGCCCTGGCCCAGCTCCACTTCGAGCAGAAGAACTACGACAAGGCCCGCGCGGTGCTGGGCCGCCTGGTGGCCGCGCGTCCGAACCTCTCGCAGGGCTACTACCTGCTCGGCCGGATCGGCATCGAGAACGAGCAGTGGGACGACGCGCTCACCAACTTGAAGCGCGCGGTCGAGCTCGATCCGGACCACGACGGCGCGTGGTCGGCGCTCGGCTTCGTCTACGAGGCGCAGAACAAGCTGGAGGACGCGGTCGCGGTCTACAAGGAAGCGCTCAAGGCCAATCCGGACAACGCCGCGTTCGTGGAGCGCCTCGGCGACCTCCTCGTCAAGCTCGGCCGCTACAACGAGGCCCAGAACGAGATCGAGGCCCTGGTGGAGTCGCTCCCGCGCGACCCGCGGGTGTGGCTCAAGCTGGGGGCCATCCACTACGAGCAGAAGCAGTACGACCGGGCGGTGGCCGCGTTCCGGCAGGCGGTGACCCTCGAGCCGGGGAACATGCGCACCCGCTACTACCTTGCCACCGCGCTCATGGACGCGGGCAAGGACGACGAGGCGCGCGGCGAGCTGGAGAAGATCCTCCAGGCCGACCCGCGCTCGGTCGACGCGCGCGTGCAGCTCGGCTTCCTCTACGGGCGGGCCAAGCGCTACGACGACGCGG
This sequence comes from Candidatus Methylomirabilota bacterium, assembly GCA_035948165.1. Taxonomy (GTDB): domain Bacteria; phylum Methylomirabilota; class Methylomirabilia; order Rokubacteriales; family CSP1-6; genus CAMLFJ01. The sequence goes on along the minus strand of DASZJM010000646.1, from coordinate 5,567 downwards.
TGGCCACGCTCCAGGAGGCGGTCAACCTCGAGCCCAAGCGGCCCGAGCTCTTCCTCTACCTCGGCACCGCGCTGCAGCGCGCCAATCAGTACGACCGGGCCGCCAACGTGCTGCGCGAGGGGCTGTCGGTGGACGACAAGAACAAGGATCTCCACTTCCAGCTGGGGGTGGTGCAGGAGAAGCAGCAGCGCTTCGACGACGCGATCCGCTCCTTCCGCCGCGTGATCGCGCTCGACTCCAAGCACGCCGAGTCCTACAACTACATCGGCTACATGTACGCCGAGCGCGGCACGAACCTCGGCGAGGCGATCCAGCTCATCCAGCAGGCCCTCGCGATCGAGCCCGAAAACGGCTACTTCATCGACAGCCTCGGCTGGGCCTACTACCAGCAGGGCCGCTACCCGGAAGCCCTCCGCGAGCTGAAGCGCGCGGTGAGCCTCGCCAAGGAGGACCCGGTCCTCTACGAGCACCTGGGCGACGCCTACCTCAAGAACAACCTCTCCAACGAGGCGATCGAGGCGTGGGAGAAGTCCCTGAAAACGGATCCGGACGCCCCCACCGCGCCCCAGGTCCGCACCAAGATCAAGGAGACGCGGGAGAGCCAGACTCGGGCCAAGGGTGCGCCGCCCAAGGCCGAGCAGAAGTAGCCGCCTCGGCGCCCTCCTGCTGGCGGTCGCGGTGGGCGGCTGCGCCACCACCGCTCCCGCCCCTGCGCCTCCGCCGGTCTCCGAGGAGGCGCGCACCGCGCTGGCCCGGATCGAGCAATACCGCGGCTCGCTGCACGACCTCCGCTCGCGGGCCGACATCACGATCCGTCGCGGCGGGCGGGCCCAGCGCCTGACCGGCGTGCTGCTGCTCCTGGGCGAGCCTGCCACCATGCGCTTCGAAGCGCTCTCCCCCCTCGGGACGCCAGTGCTCATCGTGGCCGGCGATCCGAAGAGCGTCACCCTCTGGGAGGTGCTCGACAGCCGGGCCTACATTGCGCCGGCGTCCCCCGACGCCAATCGACGCTGGCTCGGCCTGGCGCTCGGCGTGGAGGATCTCGTCGCGCTGCTGGGCGGTCGGGTGCGGCCGATGCCGGATCCGGCGACGGTCGAGCTCGTCGCCGCCGACGCGGTCGGCCCCTCCCTCCGGCTCACCGGCGCGCCGGGTGAGCAGCGCATCTGGTTCGATCCCGATAGCGGCCAGGCCCGACAGGTGGAGTGGACCGGCAAGAACCCGGCGCGCGTGACGTTCACGCCGGCTCCGGCAGACGGCCCACCCGCCGGCTTCACCCTCGAGACCGCGGATGGATCGCTGCGGGTCTCGCTCACCTATCGCGCGCCCCAGATGAACACGTCGTTCGACCCCGCCCTGCTCACGCTCACTGTTCCGCAAGACGTTAGAATTCAAGACTTCCGTTGACACTCCGTCGGGCTGCGTGATAGCGTGTGCTGCCTTGTCGACGCGGCCGCGGGGTAGCCAGAGGCTCGTGCTCCGCGCCTCGGCCAAGGTGAACTTGGCCCTCGAGGTGCTGGGGAAGCGGGGCGACGGCTACCATGAGATCGCGACGGTGCTGCAGGCGGTGGACCTCTTCGATCGCCTGACCGTGGAGACGGCGGATACCCTGTCGTTGCATGCCGATGACCCCGAACTGCCCACCGACGAAGGCAATCTGGTGATGCGGGCGGCCCGGCTGCTCCAGAAGACCGCCGGCATCGACCGAGGCGCGCGGATCGAGCTGCAGAAGCGGATCCCGGTTGCGGCCGGGCTGGGGGGCGGGTCGAGCGATGCGGCGGCCACGCTCTGGGGCCTCAACCGCCTGTGGGGGCTCAGGTGGCCCCGGGCGCGGCTGCAGGCGCTGGCGGTGGAGCTCGGCATGGACGTCCCGTTCTTCCTGGGCACGGGCCGGGCGGTGGCGAGAGGGCGCGGCGAGCAGCTCCGGACGCTGCCGGGCGCGGGAGGATATGCGCTGGTGCTGGTGAATCCGCGGGAGCCGCTCTCGACGCGGGAGGTCTATGGACGGGTGCCGATGGGCTGGCACGCGGAGCCGACCGGCACCGAGCGGGTGATCGAGGCGCTGCGGCGGCGCAACGTGGCCACGCTGGCCGCCGCGCTGACCAACAACCTCGAGCGCGTGGTCGAGCCGGTGCTGCCGGTGATCGGCCGCATGAAGGCGGCCCTCTTGGCCGCGGGCGCCCTCGGAGCGATCATGTCGGGGAGCGGGCCGACCGTGTTCGGGCTCGCGCGGTCGCTGGACCACGCGCGACAAGTGCGGACGCGGGTCAGCCGGGCCGGGTGGGCGTGCTGGGCGGTCAGGACCAATTCGGGACCGGCGATCCGGGCGAGCCGATGACGGCACTGGGGCGTCGTTCAGTGGTAGGACTCGGGGCTTTGGACCCCGCAATGGAGGTTCGATTCCTCCCGCCCCAGCCAGTCCACCTGTCACGGGAGACACCATGGCTTACGAGCTGAAGCTGTTCTCGGGGAACGCGAACCGGCCCCTGGCCGAGGAGATCGCCAAGACCCTCCAGCTCTCGCTGGGCGACGCGGACGTCTCGCGCTTCTCGGACGGCGAGGTGTACGTGCAGATCAACGAGAACGTCCGCGGCGAGGACGTGTTCGTGATCCAGCCCACCTGCCCGCCGGTGAACGATCATCTGATGGAGCTGCTCGTGATGATCGACGCCTTCAAGCGCGCCTCCGCGCGGCGGATCACCGCGGTGCTTCCCTACTACGGCTACGGCCGCCAGGACCGCAAGGTCCAGCCGCGCGTGCCGATCACCGCCAAGCTCGTCGCGGATCTCATCACCGCGGCGGGAGCGCAGCGGGTGCTCGCGATCGACCTGCACGCCGGGCAGATCCAGGGATTCTTCAATATTCCAGTGGACCATCTCCTGGCGGCGCCGCCGGTCATCCTCGACTATCTGGCCAAGAAGGACCTGAAGGATCCGGTGCTGGTCTCCCCCGACGCGGGCGGCGTGGAGCGGGCGCGAGCCAACGCCAAGCGCTTCAAGGCGGGCCTCGCCATCATCGACAAGCGCCGCGACGGCAACAACGTGGCGGTCTTCATGCATCTGATCGGCGACGTCAAGGGCAAGGACGTGGTGATCATCGACGACATGATCGACACCGCGGGCACCCTGATCCAGGCGGTGGACGCGCTCAAGCGCGAAGGGGCGCGGCGCATCCTGGCCTGCGCGGTGCACGGCGTCCTCTCCGGCCCCGCGATCACCCGTATCCGGGAATCGGTGCTGGAGGAGGTCGTCATCACCAACACCATTCCCCTGACCCCCGAGCACCAGCTGCCCAAGATCCGCGTCCTCTCGGTCGCCCCGCTGCTGGCGGAGGCGATCCGTCGTATCCACGACGAGGAGTCGGTGTCGACCCTCTTCGTGTAAGCCCACTTACCAAGGAGCAACGAGTCATGGACATGCGTGAGCTGACCATCAAGAAGCGTGACGGCATCGGGAAGGGCCCGGCCAAGCGGCTGCGCCGCAGCGGGCAGGTCCCGGCCACCCTCTATGGGGGCGCGGCCCCGGTGAACATCGCGGTGGCCCCCAAGGACATCCTCCGGCTCATCCACGGCCACGAGGGCAGCACCCAGCTCTTCCGGGTGAGCTTCGAGGGGAGCACGGACGCCAAGATGGCGATCATCCGGGACATGCAGTTCGATCCGGTCTCGGAGAACCTCATCCACGTCGACCTGCAGGAAGTGGCGATGGACCGCGCCATCCAGGTCTCGGTGGCCATCCACCACGTGGGCGAGTCGGTCGGGGTCAAGGACTCGCAGGGCATTCTCGAGATGGTGCTCCGCGAAGTGCGGGTCTCCTGCCTGCCCGGCAGCATCCCCGAGTACCTCGAAGCCGACGTCACCAACCTGAACATCCACGACGTCTTCACCGTCAAGGACCTGAAGGTCCCCGACGGGGTGCGCGTCCTGAACGATCCGAACCAGGCGGTGGTGACGGTGGCCCCGCCGGCGGCGGAAGAGGTCGCGGCGGTGACCGCGGCGCCCACCGAGGCCGCGGCGGCCGAGCCGGAGGTGCTCACCGAGCGCAAGCCCAAGGAAGAGGCGGGCGAGGCCGAGAAGGCCGGAGGCGAGAAGAAGAAGTAAGTGGCCCAGGCCGTCGTCGGACTGGGCAATCCGGGACCGGAGTACCGCAACACTCGACACAACGTGGGCCAGCGCGTGGTGGACGCGCTGGCCCGCCGCATTCATGCGCGCTTCGAGCGCGACGGCAGCCACGCCGTCGCGGCCGGGCGCTGGCAGGGCGAGCCGCTGTACCTGATCAAGCCGGGCAGCTTCATGAACGTGACCGGGGCGCCGATGGCGCGCCTCGCCCGCAAGCTGCACCTGGGCCCCGCCGACCTCGTCATCGTGTTCGACGACATCGATCTCCCGCTCGGCAAGGTCCGCGTGCGCCTGAGCGGCAGCGCGGGGGGGCACAACGGGGTGCGCTCGATGATCGACGCCTTCGCCACCGACGCGCTCCGGCGGGTGAAGATCGGGGTGGGCCGGCCGGGGCGGCCGGGCGAGGATCGCGACCAGGTCGCCGATCACGTGCTCTCGCCGTTCTCGCCCGAGGAGCACGAGGAGGTCGCCCGCGCCTGCGACGAGGCGGCCGATCAGGTGATGAAGCTCGTGGAGGGCCGCTGAGCGCGGCGGCTCCATGAGCGCCCTCCACGCCGCGGTGCGGATCTCCACCGGCAGCGGCGGGCTCGAGTGGCCGGAGGTCCTGGCCCTCCTCGCCCGCGAGGCTCGCACCCCGATGGGCCGCGAGGAGGCGCAGGCCGCCACGCCGCTCGCCGATGGGGACGCGATCCGCCGCACCCTCGGCGAGACCACCCAGGCCCGGGCCGCGCTCGGCCAGACCGGCGCGCCCCCGTGGGACGGGGTAGTCGACGTGCGCCCGACGCTGGAGGCCGCGCGCGTGCCGGGCTCGGTGGCGGAGGCCGCCGAGCTCGCCGCGCTCATCCCGCTGCTCGAGGCGGCGGGCCGGCTGCGCGCCTACGGCCGCGCCATCGCCCCGGTGGCCCCCGACCTGGCCGCCGCGCTCGCCGATTTCCCGCCCCAGAAGGACCTGGCCGACCGGCTCGCCCGCTCCATCGACGCCGACGGCCAGCTGCGCGACGACGCTTCCCCCGCCCTCCGGCGCGTGCGGGGACGCATCCGCGACCTGCGGCGCGAGATCGTCAAGCGGCTGGAGGGCTACTTCGGGGCGGCCGGCGCGGAGGCGATCTTCCAGGAGCGCTACGTCACCGTCCGCCACGGCCGCTACGTGCTGCCGATCCGCGCCGAGGCCAAGGGCCGCCTGCGCGGCATCGTCCACGACCGCTCGCAGAGCGGGGCCACTCTCTTCGTCGAGCCGGAGGGGATGGTGGAGGCCAACAACGACCTCGTGCAGGCCGCGCGCGAGGAGGAGATCGAGATCGTCCGCATCCTGGCCGCCCTCACCGACGCGGTGCGGGAGGCGCTGCCGGATCTCGACGCCCTCGTGGCCGGCATCGGCGGGCTCGATCTGATCTTCGCCCGCGGCGCGCTCGCCGAGCGCATGGAGGCGGTCGAGCCCGCGATCACGGACGCG
>DASZJM010000645.1:0-1610 GCA_035948165.1 Candidatus Methylomirabilota bacterium | reverse complement strand
GCGGTAGGAAAGGGGAGGAACGCGATCAGGAGCAGCGATCCAAAATTCAGCGCAATCAGTAGACCGTCGTAGCGACGAATGTATTTGAAGCTCTCGTGATGGCCGTACCAGATCGAGGCGACCGCCACGAAGCTGATGATGTAGCTGAGGTAGGTCGGCGACTGGTCGAGCAGCTGCGAAGCCAGAGTCGAGTCGCTGGTGGCAGTGGGGACGGACAGTGAAACCACCAGCAGTGTCAGAGAAAACGCGAAGACGCCATCGCTGAGCGCCAGGATCCGCCCCAGCCCGTAAGCCTGCTGGCCTCGCTCGCCCTCTGACAGTTCCTCGTCGTCCGATCGTTCCGGCGGCCGAACGCTACTCACGAGGCCGCCAGGCCCCCTAACCTCACAGTCGCCGCCTGGACATGTGTGAGGAAGCGCTCGACCGCCGTCTGAGCAGCCGGCTCGGCGGCGTGCTCGGGAAGGTCGCGCAGCAGGTTGAGCCGGCTGCCGGCCACCCACGCCGAGACGTCGGGCTCGCGCACCCAGCGGCCCTCCGCCCGCCAGGTGCGCGCCATCATTCCGGGCCAGTCCTCGATGCTGCTCGGGTAGGGGTTGGGCGGGCAGAGCCGGTTCTTGTCCGCGTCTTCAGTGCGGTGAGCCTCGACGTAGGCGATGAGGGCGGCGTTGAAGCACGGCGATAGGTGCCGCACCTGCTGCAGCACGATCCTGCCCGGCTGAAAAACGGGGGTTCCCGGGGCGTTGTTCAAGCCGAGAGCCGCGCAGTCGATATGCACGACCTCGGGGCGGGTCGCAGCCTCCCCGCGCTCGAGCAAGACGCGGTCGGCCGCGATCCTGCGAACACGGCCGAGCCTGACGACGTCCTTGATCTGCCGCACGGCGTTCAGCTCGCGGGAGCTCAGCATGGTCCCGCGGTACATCGTGGCCGGCCAGGAAGGATCGACACGAACGAGCCGGCCCGCGCTCTCGAGTCGCTCGACGAGATCGCTGATGCTCGATGCCAGGGCACCAGCCTCGGCGTCGAGGGCAAGGCCTTCGATGATCCCGGCCACCAGGTCGAGCGGCTGAAAGTGGCGACGGTCGTGGAACCACGCGTCGCGCGGCCTGATCCAGCGGATCCGATCTGCCTCAACGCCGTTGTCCAGGAGCCAGATGCAGGCGTCCGCCGCCGTCTTGCCCGATCCGAGCACCGCGTAGAGGGCCCCCGGTCGCGTTATCTCCGGCAGGTCATTGACAGGGACGACGCGTGCGGAAGGCGCCACCTCGAACGGAGGAACGTGGGTGGCCGGGATTGACGCCTCCAGATAACGAGCATCCACGACCTTTTGGCGCACCCTGATGTTGCGGACCTCTCCGGTCGCAAGGTCCCGGACCCGTTCACCGTCAGGGGCGCCGTCCAGGTGCTCGTGGTGCAGGAGCACGTGGATACGGCTGGTCTGGGTGAGCCGTTCGGCCACCGTGGCAAAGTATTCGCGGACATCCTCTCCGGTCGCGCGCTCGTAAAAGCCCGCGTTCTCGCCCGTCCGATCGATTCGATCCTCGCCCAGGGCCAGTGAGTTGACACCGTAGAAGGCGGACGGGGTGTGCAGGCGCACGAATGGGTACGCCTGC
>DASZJM010000644.1:0-2117 GCA_035948165.1 Candidatus Methylomirabilota bacterium | reverse complement strand
CCACACGTCGGTGGGGCGCACCTCGCCGGTCTCGCGATCCACCGTCACCTCGGCCACGCAGGCCGAGTAGGAGTAGCAGGGCGAGGGCCCGACACCGCCACCCTTGTACTTGCCCGCGCGCTTGGGCGGCGCGTAGGAGCCGGGGAAGGCCAGGACCCCGAACATGCTCTCGGCGAGCACCACCGCCTGTGGGAAGTCGACCCCGTGGTCCGGATCGCCGTCCACGAAGACGCGGCGATCGGCGGCCACCAGCTTCTCGGGCGTCGTCTCGAGCTTGCGGGCCACCGCCTCGAAGATCCTCGCGCGGAGCCGCTCCGCGGCCTGGATCGCCGCGTTGCCCGCCATGAGGGTCACCCGCGACGAGTAGGAGCCCAGATCGACCGGGGTCAGATCCGTATCGGCGGGGTGGACGCGGATGTCCTTGGGCTCGATGCCGAGGACCTCCGCGACCAGGTAGGCCAGGATGGAGTCCGAGCCCTGGCCGATGTCGGTGGCGCCGCAGAGCACCGCGACCAGGCCGCTGCGATCGGCGCGCACCACCACGCCCGAGTGCGGCATGTCGTTCCAGTAGATCGCGGTGCCCGCGCCGGTGAGGTACGAGGAGCACGCGATGCCGATCCCCCGCCCGGGCGGCAGGGAGCGCCGCTTCTCGCGCCAGCCCGAGGCCTCCACCACACGGTCGATGCACTCGCCGAGCCCGATGGTGGTCACGGTCAGGTGGTTCGCGGTCTTCACGAACGGCTCGGCCAGGTTGCGCCGCCGCATGTCGGCCGGATCCAGGCCCAGCTGCTCGGCCGCCTTGTCGATCTGGCACTCCATCGCGAAGCGGGGCTGGGGCGTCCCGTGCCCGCGCTTGGGTCCGCACGGCGGCTTGTTGGTGAACACGCGCGCGCCCTCGAACTTGTAGACCGGGATCTGGTAGGTCACGGTCTGGAGTGCGCCGGTATAGAAGGTGGACGCCACCCCGTACGAGCCGTAGGCCCCGCCGTCGAGCCACGAGCGGAAGTGCATGCCGGTGATCGCGCCGTCCTTCCGGAAGCCGGTCTTGATCCACATCAGCACCGGGTGGCGCCCACGATGGACGTAGAAGACCTCCTCGCGGGTCAGGGTGATCTTCACCGGGCGCCCGCAAAGCTGCGAGAGCTTGCACGCCGCGATCTCGTGGGCGAACGGGTCGAGCTTGCCGCCGAAGCCGCCGCCCACCGGTGCCGCCACCACCCGGATGTGGGCCTGGGGCACGTCGAGGATCTTGCCGAGGAGGCGGTGCACGTAGTGGGGCGTCTGGGTGGAGGACCAGAGGGTCAGCTTCCCGTCGGCGCCCCACTGGGCCACCGCTGAGTGCTGCTCCATCGGCAGGTGGGTGTTGCCCTCGAAGAAGAAGACGTCCTCGCGCACCAGGTCGGCGACCGCGAAGGCGGCCTCCACGTCGCCGAACTGCAGCGCCACCGCCTTGTGCACGTTCGGCCGGTCGCCGTACTCGTGGATCCGCACCTCCGGGTGGGCCAGCGAGTCCTCGATGGACATGAGGGGGCGGAGCGGCTCGTACTCCACCTCGATCAGTTCGGTGGCCCGCTCCGCGGTCTCCTCGTCGACCGCGGCCACCGCGGCGACCGCGTCGCCCACCATGCGCACCTTCTCCACGCATAAGGCCTCCTCGTCCTGCGAGACGGGCAGGATGCCGAACTTCACCCGCGGCAGGTCGTGGCCGGTGATGGCCGCGTAGACGCCGGGCAGGGCCCGGGCGCGCGTGGTGTCGATGCGCTTGATCAGCGCGTGCGGATGGGGGCTACGCAGGAGCTTGGCGTGGGCCATGCGCGACATCAGCATGTCGTCGGCGAACTTGGTCTCGCCGACCACCTTGGCCCACGCGTCGATCTTGGGCAGCGACTGGCCGACGACCGAGAAGCGGTCCTTCCTCATGTCCTGACCCCCTTGATACGCAAGGCGGCGAGCTCGACGGCGTCGAGGATCTTGGTGTAGCCGGTGCAGCGGCAGAGATTGCCGGCCAGGGCGTGCTTGATCTCGTCCCGCGTCGGGGTGGGCGTCTCCTCCAGCAGGGCCTCCGCGGTCAGGAGGATGCCGGGGGTGCAGTACCCGCACTGGGCCGCGCCCAGCTC
>DASZJM010000643.1:0-4915 GCA_035948165.1 Candidatus Methylomirabilota bacterium | reverse complement strand
GTCGGCGTGGCCGACCGCGTTGCGCGCGCGATCGACGTGGTCGGGGAGGGCGCGGAGGCCGGGCAGGAGGGACGCTTTCAGTGGGAGCGCCGCGTGAGCCTGGTGCCGATGCCCGAGGAGCTGACGCCCGGCACCGGTCCCCAGCTCCGGCTCTACACGCTCTCGGTGGCGGTGCGCTGGGGCCGCAACCGCACGCTGGAGCTGGCGAGCCTGCGGGCGGTGGCGGAGCCGTCCGGGCCGTGAGAGCCGCACGCTCTGGCCGGCGCCCCTCACCCTGCCCCCTCTCGAGAGGGGAGAAAGAGAGAGGGTTCACCCTGATGGAGGTGCTGCTCGCGCTGAGCATCGCCGCCGCCGTCCTCGTGATCGTCTTCGGCGGGCTGCGCGTGGGTCTGGCCGCGTGGACCAAGGGCGAGGCGCGCGCGGCCGGGCTCGATCACGCCCGCGGCGTCCTCGTCCTGCTCGAGCGCGCGCTCGACGGCGCCTTCCCCTACCGCTTCGTCGCGCCGGAGCAGCGCGAGGTGCGCATCCTCTTCGACGGCCGACCGGACCAGGTGACGTTCGCCACGCTCGCGCCGCCGTTCCCCGGCAGCGTGCCGATCGCGTTCACCGCGGTCAGCCTCTCCCGCGAGGCGGCGGGGTTGACGCTTCGCCAGCAGGTCCTGCCCAACCTCCTCGCGCTGGACCGCGTGGCACCCGTCCTGGTGGATCCCGAGACGACCGGGGTGCGCTTCCGCTACCTGGGCGAGCAGCCCGGTGCCTGGCAGGACGAGTGGGACATGGGCCGCGAGGAGACGATCCCGCGCGCGGTGGAGATCACCCTCGTCGCGCGCGCGGGCGCGAGCGCCGGCGCGGCACAGGTCCTCACGGTACCCATCCGCGCGACGACGCCATGACGCGCGACCACGGCTTCGTCCTGATCGCCGTCCTGCTGACCCTGACGCTGATGGCGGTGATCGTCACCGAGCTCGCCTTCTCCGCCCGGCTCGAGGCCTCGATGGTCCGCTCCTACCGCGATCGGGTGCTCGCCCGCCACCTGGCCGAGGCGGCGGTGCAGCAGGCCATGCGCGAGATCGCGACCCCGTCGCAGGTGGCCGCCCTCGACGAGACCGGCCAGCTCGTCTTCTATCGCGCCCTGCCCGGGCAGACGACGCCCACCCCCCTGCCCGCCCTGCCCCGCGTGCGGGTGGCGCTCGGCCCCGGCGAGTTCTCTTACCGGCTCATCGACGAGAGCGCCCGGCTCGCCCTCAACGTCGGCTCCGACCGCCTCGGCCGGCTGCTGGAGGCGCTCGGGCTAGAGCGGGCCGAGCGCGACATCATCACCGACTCGGTTCAGGACTGGCGCGACGCCGACGAGCTGCACCGCCTCCACGGCGCCGAGAGCGACTTCTACCTGGCGCTGCCGGTGCCCTACCGCGCGCGCAACGGCAACATCCAGGACGAGGCGGAGCTGCTCCAGATCCGCGGCGTCACGCCGGAGCTCTACGCGGGCGCCGGGGACCGCCCGGGGCTGGGTGAGCTGGTCACCGCGGCAGCGGTGAACGCCGTGAACCTCAACACCGCCTCCCCGCTCGTGCTCAAGGCGCTCGGCCTCTCCGAGGCCGAGATCGCCGATGTGGTGCGGACTCGCGCGCGCGCGCCCTACCCGAGTGTGCCCCGCCGCTTCGCGGGCCGCGGGCTGGCGGTCGGCAGCAGCGTGTTCCGCATCGAGGCCGAGGGCCGGGTGGCGGGGGTGGTGCGGAGCCGGGTGGTGGCCATCGTGCAACGCGGCCGGCCGAACGCGCCCCTCGAGGCGACCATCCTCTCCTGGCGCCCGGAGCCCGAGGCATGAGGCCGCCACGGATCGGAGTCTTCCTGCGGGACGACCGGCTCACGGTCGTGGCCCTCACCCGCCGCGACCGGCTGACCCACGTCGTCGTCGACGCGGCGGAGGATCCCGCGGCGACGCTGGCGGGGGAGCTGCGCTCGCGCGGGCTCGGCGGCGGGCGGCTCCGCGTGGGCCTCGATCGCCGGGTCGCGGTGGTGAAAGCTATCGAGCTGCCCCCGGCCGCGGGTGGTGACCTGGCGCGGATGGTCGGCTTCGACCTCGAGCGCCACGTGCCGTTCCCGCCGGAGCAGACCCGCTTCGACTGGCTCGATCTGCCGGGGCGGGCCGAGGAGCCGCGGCGCGCGCTGGTGGTGGCGGCGGAGGCCCGCGTGGTGGAGCGACCCCTCGCGCTCGTCGCGGGCGCCAAGCGCCAGCCCGCCGCGGTGACGGTGGCCTGCCACGCGCTGATCGCCCTCCTGCCGCGCGCGCTCCCCTCCCGCCGCACGGTGTGGGCACACCGGCACGACGGCGTGGCCGATCTGCTCTTCCTCGACGGCCGCACGCTGCTCACGAGCCGGCAGGTGGGCGCGGCGGATCCGGCCGAGCTGGCGCGCGAGATCCGGCGAAGCCTGCCCGTGGTGCGCTGGAGTGGCGCCGACCAGGTGTGGCTCTCCGGCTCATCCCGCGACGATGCCCAGGCCTGGCGGGACGACCTGGCCGTCGCGCTGGGCGTCCCCGCGACCGCGCCGCCCTTCGCCGCCTTCGCCCTGCCGCTCGTCGCGGCCCTGCCCGCGGACGACCCGGGGGCAGGCCTGCTCGCGCTGGCGGTCGCCGCGGAGAGCCGGAGCCCGGCCCTGAACCTGCTGCCCGCCGCGGCGCGGCCCTGGGCCCCGTCGCGCGGCCAGCTCGTGACCGCGGCCATGGTCGCGGTCGTCGCGCTCCTGGGCCTGAGCGTGGCGCTCGTCCACGTGGTCCGGAAGGAGCGATACCTCGGACGCGTCACCGAGGAGATCCGCCGGCTCGAGCCCGAGGCGAAGGCGGTCGACGCGCTGGTCGAGGAGCTCGGGCGGAAGCGGCGCGTGCTCGGCGCGCTCGGGTCCGCCGAGGAAGGCCGCGTCCCGGCCCTGCCGGTGCTGCGCGAGCTGACCGAGACTCTACCCGCGAGCGCCTGGCTGCAGGCGCTGACCATGGACCGCCAGGGCGTCGAGCTCACGGGCCAGGCCGACGGGGCCAGCGCCCTGATCCCGCTGCTGGAAGCGTCGAGCCGGCTCGAGCGCGTCGAGTTCACCTCGCCCGTGACCAAGACGCAGGGCAAGGAGCAGTTCCGCATCCGGGCGGCGTGGGAGAAGGCGTCTCACCTTCCAACCCCTCACCCTACCCTCTCCCCCGGGGGGAGAGGGGCGCGATGATGGCGACCCTCAGTCGGCGGGAGCGCGTGATCGTCGGAGCCGGCGCCGTGGTGGCGCTCGTGGTCGGCGGCTATCTCTTGCTCGTCGAGCCGCTGCTGACCCGCGCGCGCGACGCGGAGGCCCTGGTGCCCGCGCGCGAGGCCACGCTCGAGCGGCGCCGGCTGCTGGTGAGCCAGCGGCCGCGCCTCGCCGAGGAGCTGGCCGCCGTCACCGAGCGGCTCGAGAGCGAGTCGGCCCGGCTGTTGCGCGGCCCGACGCCGCCGCTGGCGGCCTCCGAGCTGCAGAAGCTGGTCAAGGAGCTGCTGCCCACCGGCGGGGTCGAGGTCCGGAGCGAGCGGGTCCTGCCACCGGCGGATCAGCAGGGCCTGCAGGAGATCGGCATCGAGCTGACCCTCGTCGGGAGCATCCGCGATACGGTCGCCGCGCTGGCACGCCTCGAAAGGACGGATCGGCTGCTCGCGCTGAAGGACGTCAAGATCCGCGTGGTCGCGCCGGGACAGGCCCGCGAGCTGCTGACGACCCTGACGGTGGCCGGCTACCTGCTTCCGGGCGCGGGGAGCTAGCCCTCCGTGTCCGTGCCGCTCCGCATGCTCAACATCGCGCTCGCCCTCGGGGGCTGCCTGCTCGCGGCCGCGCTCACGCGCGAGCTGGTGGCGGCGCACCCGCTTCCGTCGCCGCCCGGCCCGCGCGCCACACGGGCGGTGGCGACGGCACCGCCGCCGAGCGCGAGTGCCCCGCCCTCGACGGCGGGCTACGGAGTCATCACCACGAAGAACCTGTTCAGCGCGAGCCGGTCCGAGACCGCCGCGGGGCCGGTCGCCGCCGCCGGGCCGAAGCCGGTGCTCCACGGCGTCGTGCTGGACGGGCCGAAGAGCCGCGCCTACCTGGAGGACCCGCTGGTCAAGCGCACCTTCGGCTACGCGGTGGGCGACACCCTGGGCGGCGGCCGCGTGGAGTCGATCGCCGCGGACCGGGTCGTGATCGGCCGCGGGGATGGGTCCGTCGAGGTGCTCCTGCGCGATCCGTCGAAGCCCAGGCCGACCCCACCCGCTCCCGGGCCGGCCGGCGGCGCGCCGGCCGGCGCCGCCCCGTCGGGGACCGCGACCACGCCTTCCGCCTCGCCGCCGACCAACGAGCCGGCGCCCGCGCCCCGGGGGCCCGGGTTCGGCCCGCGAGCCGAGCGATGATGAGCTCCTCGACCCGTGCCGCATCCTGGCTCCTGGTCGTGGCGCTGACGGCGGGCTGCGCCTCCACCGCGCCCCCGCCCGAGACTCCGACGGCCGGCGGCTCGCCCGGCGACCCGGCCCGGCCCCGCGTGGAGGTGACCACCGAACCCGCGCTGCGTGCGCCGGCACCGCTGCCGCCACCCCTGACGGTCCCGGACCCACCGGCGAGGGGGCCCGACACCGGAGCGGCCGCACCCGGCCCGCCCGGGCCGGGGATCCCGTCGGCCGTCGCCCCCTCACCTCCGGCGGCCGAAGCGCCCCCGGCGTCGTCACCGGCCTCGCGCCCGCCCGCCCGGCAGCTCGTGCTGAACTTCGACAACGCCGACGTGGAGGTCGTGATCCAGGCCGCCGCCGAGATCGCGGGCTTCAACTACGTGCTGGCGCCTGCGGCGCGAGGCCGGAAGGTCACGGTTCAGACGGTGGGCAAGATCTCGAGCGACGAGGTCTTCCCGGTGCTGCTCACCATCCTCGACGTC